>NZ_JBHIQK010000004.1:0-126206 GCF_042196545.1 Bartonella sp. AC70YNML | reverse complement strand
CCCGCTCTGTTCATCATTGCTTTGCATCGGGTTTGTACCGGCAATAATATCGGCTCCAACACCATGAATGCTGCCTTTGTGGGCTTGCATATTAACAGCGCGTCCTGCTTCTATGCTATCTGTTACCGCTGTAGAGGTCTGAACAGAGGCTTCTGCCTTCTCTGTCTTAAAGCCCACGGTTACGCTAGCAGAAACATCAGCAATATCACGAATAGACTGTTTGTTTCCACCTTTCATCCCATTATAAAGACCTTTGCCTTTACTATAGAGATCATAGCCTTTTAGACCAGCAATAAGACCATTGCCGATTTTGTGTTTTGTATCCCCATGACCAAAACGTTTGGCTGCATCCTTTACATCTTTTACTGTACCAAGAATGCCCACATTGACAGAGCCTGTCACACCAGCAAAAGACTTTTCATGCTTTTCTTTTGCGTTAGAGGTATCATAGCTTTCTGATAGGGTGATATTATTGCCGGCATCAATGTTCACATCACGATCCGCCGAAACAATGGCTGCTTGTAAATTCACATCATTGTCAGCAGTAATCTGCACATCTTGGCGTGCCGTGATGTGTGATTGTGTAGAAGTGGTTTCCCATTGATCGCCCGTATCTTTGGCGCTTGCAATTCCAACCCCCAAGGAAGCACCGCTGTTGCTCTTTTCAAACTGAAACCCAAAGCCTGTACGTTCTTCCTTTGAGTTTGCCCTATGGCTATTATGACCAACAAGCACATTGACATCACGCGCTGCCGAAAGGTTAATATTCTCACCTGCAAGATCAGAGCCAACAATTGTCACATCTTTTTTCTTGGCAGTGATGGTGATATTGCCATCCGCATTGAGAGAAGAACCTTGATGCTCAAAACTCTCTTCATTTTCTGTCTTTCCCTCACTCCCGTATATCGATACAAAGCCCTTGCCTGATCCCACACCAAAACCCGTTTCATGGGTCTCTGAATGGCTTTTATGGTGATCTGTCATGCCATCAATCGTCACATTTTCTGCTGTCACATTGATATCTTGACCGGAAAGCAGATGAGAAGCAGAAATCTTGGCTTCTCCTTGTGCGTCTAACACGATGTTGCCCGTTGCCCCAAGGATAGAGGAGACCGTTGTGGTATGCGATTGAGATGTATCGGACGATTTCTCATGCAAAAAGCCACTTGATGACGATTGTGCTTGCTGATCCAAGTGTTCTTGGGCACCTTTGATAGTAATCTTTCCCCCAGAATGAATGGTAATATCCGCTTGTTTTTGATCTCCTGGTGCTTTCTCTCCTGACGTTTCCTCTGCCTTACCGGCTATGAGCGTCGAGGCTACAACTTCCGTGTTGTTTCCTGAGTCAATGGTAATGCCTTCACCCCCTGTTATGCTTGACCCCACAATTTGGCTCACATCCATCTTGTTATGCTCAGATTTACTGCTACTAAACACCCCACCCTCTTTATGGTACGACATCTCATAATGTAAGCTATCCTCTGCATTATTGATCAGGACATCGTTGCTGGCTTTCAGCCCCACCTTGCCATCAGCCGCAATGGAACTACCTGTGATGCTAAGATCATGCGGTTTGCCATCCTGCCCTGCAATGACAGTGGTGTCACCTCCCGATTTTATCGAAGAGCCAACGGCATGAGAGGCTTGCATATCCACTTTCGTGTTTTTGCCCTGAAGATGATACTCCATCTCATCGTTTCTTACCCCTATTGTTACCTCCCCTTGGGCGCCAAGAGCAACATTACCCTTGGCATCTATATCGGAAGCAGCAATATGGATATCTTTTCCAGAGAGAACAGTGGTCTCTTTTCCAGAACTTAAATGAGAGCCATTGTGCAAGGCAACATGAAAGGTTTGATCCCCGCGATGGCTATTGGCACTGTTGCGTGTGGCATCAATCGAAACATTCTTCTCAGCTTGCAAGAGAAGTTTATCCGTTGTTTGAACATCAGAGCCTAAGATATTCAAATCTTTTCCAGATACATAAGTGGGATTGATATACTTTGAAAAATATTTCTTTAAAACAAATGTGTGAATACACAACAACAAATGTATTCCGTTGGGGCGTTCTGTTTTGCATGAGGAGTATAATCCCATAAAAAGAATGCAATAAACAAAAACGTAAGATAATGCGTCATCTTCATTTTCATTATTTAAAAGACATTACTCTAAATGCTTTTGAAAATCGTAAAGCTAAATTAAAAGAAGATGATAAAGTTGGAAACTAGTTTTTCTCTTTGTAACTTTATATTCTTCCCCAATGAGGCTGTATTCCCGTTTCAGAACTTACTCCAACAGATGTAGTACGCTCGTTCTAATCTGGTATATAAAAGTAGACTAAAGTTCGTCACTGGTTATGATCTTTTCCTATTTCTGAGATTAATTAAATACTCTCCACTTAGGCGTAAAATGATAGCCGTGATATAAAATTTTATGTAATCAGTAGCTATAAAATCCATATATACCACCAATTCGCCCTCTATAATATAAAACTTTCTTCTTTACAGTCTTATAGCATAAAATGATACAAATAAAAAATAGAAGATTAAGAGAGATTAAAATAGAGGGCTAATAAAATAAAGGCCCCGTTAAACGAGGCCTTCGTATTTTTTTGTGCTTATAATTTTATTTTTAGGAAATTAGAATTTGTAAGCGACGCCTACACGGAAATCATTGGTTTTGTAATTGAATTCACGTGTATCGTTGGCGAATTTCTTTTTACCAAAATCGGAGTAACGGTATTCTGCACGTAAAAGAACGTTGTCTGTCATTGCAAAATCAACTCCACCACCAATAGTAAAACCAACCATTGTCTTCGTTTCATCAGCCCAAGCACCACCCGTCAAATCTACGCTTTGCTTATTCTCTGCATTAACATTTTTATCCCCGCCAGCATTCTGCTCAACTTTAGCTCTCTCTCCTTTTCCTGCAACTGACTGAATGCCCTGTACCTGCGCATAGGCAATACCACCAGCAACATAAGGCATAATACGGTCAACAGCAGCAAAACCGATACGAACGCGTGTAGCACCAGACCATTTTTCTTTATAACTGTGCTTTTCCGTTACCTTGTCACCTATTTCAAACCGTTGCTGATCTTTTAATTCAACCTTAGCTTTTTCAAGGGCATTATTAAAAAATGCCACATCTTCTTTAGTAAGAGTCAATTCACGGGCTGTTTTTGATTCTTCACGGTCTGCCCAAACTGCATCGGTTTCAACACCGAGAATGAGACCATTTCCAAGATCTACGTTAGATCCGGCATAAATCCCACCCATGAAACCTGAAGGACTAGGTGTGTTATCTTTTTTGACAAGTTCTTTATCTTCTCCTGGAATAGTTACTTTAGTTTTACTCGAAAAGTTACCAACTTGACCACCAAGATAAAAGCCTGTCCAAGAAAACGAAGGGGCTGCTGCGATAACTGCTGGGGTTGTTTCACGAGGGATGATAACATCAGCAGCTTGTGCTGCAGAAGCTGAAATTAAAGCAGCAATAGAAGTTGCTATTAAAGATTTTGTATTCATAATTTTGCTCCTAAATTAACTATAAAACGACCTTACAAGATTATAAATAGAAAAGCTGTAGTAAAAATGTCACAATCATACAAATAAAAATCCCAGAAAACAGCGCTTTTGTAAAAGTCAATATCTTTTGGAAATTTAATTTTTTATTAATACTTTGTATTCATAATTGCACTTTTGATGAAATTAGAACTTGTAAGCGACACCTACACGAAAGTCATTGGTTGTATAGCCTAGTTTATTCTTTGCAAATTGCTTCTTACGAAAGTCTGAGTAATGGTGCTCTGCACGCAACAGAACATTGTCTGTCATTGCAAAGTCAACACCTAAAGTGAAACTAACCAGTATCTTTGTCTTCATCATGCAAATTAGCAGAAGCGATCACTTGACCAGTATTATCAGCCAGCCTCTTTTTTCACTTCAATTGCGGAAATGCCCTACATTTGCGTATAAGCAATACCATCAGCAAAATAAGGTATTATACGATTAGCAACTACAAAACTAATACGGGCCCATGTTAAACTAGACCATTTTTCTTCTTCAGTAAAAATTATAAACCATTGTATCATCATCGTGAAGCTTTTCTGCATCAGCCAAAGTAACGCTAGCATTTATAAGATTTTGGCTAAGTTTTTATATCTCATACGCCTCAAGATCCTCTAAGTACGTTTTTGTGTTTCCACGGTCATGCCCAGACTGCATCTGTTACAACACCTAAGATGAAGACATTTCCAAGATCAAAGTTAGATCCTGTATAAAAACCGCCAATCAAACCTGAAAGTTTAGGCAATCCATATTTGTATGGAGTTTTTTTATCTCTAAATCAAATAGATCAACTTGGCTTGAAAAATTGCCAACTTGACCACCGATATAAAACCCTGTTCAAAAAAAGTAGGAGCAGCAATACCTGTTGGAGCTACTTCACCAAGAATGATAGCATTAGCAGCTTGTGTCGCAAAGCTGTAGTTATCATGATAACAGAAATTATGATTAAAGATTTTATATTCGTAAACTTTGCTCCTAATTTATTAACGAAAGACGAACCCAATATAAAATAATTTCATAACTTCACTTCGTACAAGAAATTGTAAGTTATAAATATATGCATAAGATATTGATTTTACACCGTAGTTATTGTCTCTTGTTTATGAAAATCTTTTTAAGAAAATCCGAATAATATCTTTTACATCCCCAACAAATATAAGGTATGTGATAATATAGCAATAGAAAAATAAAAGAGGCTCCGTCTTTAACAGAGCCTCATGATTTTTCATTTTGTCTTCATCATTTCGTTTTTACGAAATTAGAATTTGTAAGCAACACCTACACGGAAATCATTGGTTTTGTAAGCTAGTTTATCCCCATCCTTTACAAATGCTTTTTTACCAAAGTCTGAGTAACGGTATTCTGCACGCAACAAAACATTGTCTGTCATTGCGAAATCAACACCACCACCTACAGTGAAACCAACCATCGTTTTTGTTTCATCAAACACTTTAGCAGAAGCGATTTCAGCACCTTCAGCTGTCGCTGCCTTAAGAGAATCGACCACTTGCAGCTGCGTATAAGCAATACCACCAGCGAAATAAGGCATAATGCGATCAACTGCTGTAAAACCGATACGAACGCGTGTTGCACCAGACCATTTTTCTTTTAAAGAGGTGCTATCTATCCGTTTGTCAGTCGCTACGATACCAGCAATAGTTTTTCCTGTAGCAGGTGTAGCTTTCGCTGCTATAAGCTCAGCTTTGAAACCGTCAAGGCCAATTCCCCCAATGGTTTCTGAATGCGCTTTTGAATCTTCGCGGCCTGCCCAGACTGCATCGGTTTCAACACCTAGAATGAGGCCATTACCAAGATCTACGTTGGAGCCTACATAAATACCACCCATGAAACCGGAAGGCTTAGGTGTCCAATCTTTATCTGTAAGTTTCTTTTTTGTTTCTGAATCATATACATCAACTTTACCTGAAAAGTTGCCAACTTGACCACCGATATAAAAGCCTGTCCAAGAAAATGAAGGGGCTGCGATAACTGCTGGGGCTGTTTCACGAGGGATGACAACATCAGCAGCTTGTGCTGCAGAAGCAGCCGCCATAGCGATAATAGAAGTTGTTACTAAAGATTTTATATTCATAAACTTTGCTCCTAATTTATTTATGAGCACAGTGCTACAAGATTACAGAAAGAAAAGCTGTAGTAAAAATGATACAGTTACAGAAAATGGAGGGCTTATCCCAGAAAAAAATGCTTCATAGCTTGATTTTGTACGAGAAACCGTAAGCTGTATAATGTAATAACTTATTGATTTTAAATATAATTATTGTTTATTGCTTATGAATAATATTTTTTAAAAAACCTGAAGAATATCTTTTCATATCCACAATAAATTATGTGTTGTGTGATAATATAGCAACAGAAAATAACAGAGGCTCTGTCAAAGACGGAGCCTCTTCGTTATTTAACTTACCATCTGTTAAAATTTGTAAGCAACACCTACACGGAAATCATTGGTTTTGTAAGAAGTCTCATATTTATCATTTGAGAATTTCTTTTTACCAAAATCTGAGTAACGATATTCCGCACGTACAATAATATTATTGGTCATTGCTAAATCAACACCAGCACCAAGGGTGTAACCAACAAGGGTCTTTGTTTCATCAGACAGAGTACCAGAAGCGATTACTTTGTCTGAATCTTTATCTGTTATTGAAATCAACGCACTATCTTGAAGCTGTGTATAAGCGATACCACCAGCAACATAAGGCATAATGCGTTCAGCTGCAAAACCAATACGCACGCGCGTTGCACCAGCCCACTTTTCTTTAAAAGTGAAACTGTGGGTTCGTTTAGCGCCAGGTTTAAGCGCATCTTTACCAATATTAATTGCAGCGTCTTTTAATACCTTGTTAATATAATTGATGTGTTCTGGGGCAATGACATATGTTTTTCCTGTCTTCGTGTCATCTTTATTAGACCACATGATATCTGTATCAACACCTAGAATAAGGCCATTACCAAGATCAACGTTGGAACCTGCGTAAAGACCACCCATGAAACCAGAGAGTTTAGGCAAAAGGTCATCAGGCACTGGAATCTTTTTTCCGTTACTGAGAATATCCATTTTCGTTTTACCCGAAAAACCACCAATCTGGCCCCCAACATAAAAACCTGTCCAAGAAAAAGTTGGAGCAACAATAACGGGAGCAACAGGTGTTGGACTTGGGGGAACAATAACATCTGCTGCTTGTGCTGCTGAAGCTGAAACAAAAGCGAAAGCAGAAGCTGTTATTAACCATTTCATATTCATATTTTCTCTCCATAGCTGAATATTTATTTGAACACACCATTTCATATAGAGCTCCATCTTCAGATATCTGTAGCAAAAATGATACACTTATAAAAAAACAAAAAGCCAATCAAAGCACCCTTAATTGCTTGATCTGTAATAAATAAGAATTAAACTATGCCACTGCATAAATGATTTTCTCTTGTCACATTTGCTCTCCTTTATAAATTTTGCAAAAAACTGCGTCACAGAACCCTCCGTGTAAAGCATGTACTATGGCTATGAAAGATTGTCTTTTATAGCTCACCTGCACTATTGAAGATGCTCTCATTTATATTAAAATAACGAAAACCATTCCCCTGCACATCACAAAAGAGCAAATGTGTGTGGATAAATAAAACTATTAAAGGCTAAAATGCCACCTATGAATACTCTCAATATCAAAAATAGCGAGAACTGTTAAAATATTGAGAACAGCCAAATGCAACCGTTCTATTTAAATTCATACAAACAACGTTTTTAGCTTCATCGTTCGCATAACAAAATGTGAATAGCTCTTTGATTGTTTTTTCATCATTGTAAAGAATGCTTGTATCGCACAAAACAAGATCTCCACTACCCTATGGACTGCAACAAAATTACCATGCAATTTCATCACACATGCTCTTTGTTTTAATTAGGCATTTATTATTTTTTGAAATACTTACGCTTCTGCTTAACTTTCTAGAAAATCTTTTCCAGAGCTTCAGCATTATTTGTAGGCTATCATTTCATACTTCTTTACAAGACTAAATTGAAAAAAATGCCTAAAGACAGACAACCGGTATGATAAACATTAAAACTTATATAGAAATATCCTTAGAGCTGAAAAAATGAGAAATCTTTCTTAAAGTTTTCAAACCACACCTTGCTTTAAAAATCATGAATTTGGCAGAAAAAATATCTGATATTTTGAATCATAGACAAATGAATATTTCATATCTGTAGTCGAAGCATACCATCAAAGATCAAAAGTTTAACATTTTTGTTTTTTCACTTGATTTTGATGAAGTATCCTCTCAAATCCTCTCTGCAAACAGCTTAGTTTCTTGTCGAAAGAATTTTTCTTAGCTCCTTCCCCATGTGATTCACTTAACTAAATGCTCCCTCTGGACAAGCCCTATTCTAAAAACACTCTTATCAAGGAGTTTGATATGCACTGTATAGTCACGCTTAAAATGACAGTATTTACAGCATAATAGCGCAACCCAAAATCCGGAGGCTATATTTATCCAAATCCATGAATTTTGTAACGAGCGATTGCCATTATATAGAGTATTCTTGCACCGAAATCCACTTCCCCATATCTTTTCCAAATAGTACTCTTCCCCCCTCCGTACACAATTATAATACCCTTTGCGAACAACTGCTCCTCCACTTTTCAAATGATAAAAAATATCTCCTCTCTTCAATTCCCGATCATACGTTAGACCTCTTGATGCTGTTTTTTTACTTTTTAATAACTCATTGGACTTCGTCTAAATAAGTCTGGTCGTCTTCCTTTCCCTAATCCTTTTTTAGGATAATGACCTCTTTTTTTACCAGAATGTAACACAGGGACTAACTTAGCTGCTGTTATGCATTGGTTGTTATTCGTGCAAGAAAGTTCCATTTGAACAACTTCAGAGAAGATCTTGCTCAATTGTTCACTAGAAAAAAGATCTCTAGGAAGAACAATCGTAGATATGTCCTGTATTAACTTTTGAGAAAACAAGAAAGAAGCACCCTGAGCTACAGAGATTGAAGCAAACGTAGCAAAAGTTGTCATAAAATATTTTATGTTCATAAATTTAACCTCGTAGAAATATCCATAATGGATTTTACCTAGTGTCTTCATTGCAAATTTCCAGAAAAAATAGCATGTTTATAGATAAAAAGTGAGAATCCTCAAAAAACAAAGCTTTGAAACATTTTAATTTTAAAATAAATGCAAATTGCCCCACTTTACAAACATAGAAATCACTTGTTTGGCAATGCATAAAAGCACAAAATATCGTCTAGGGAGAATAAAATACACAAATGTCATATCAACATATTGATTTATAATTCCCCCCTATCGAATGAGCGCTCTCAGTATCATAAGATTATCTTATTTTAAATTCGCTCATGATACATTAAGCAAAATTATTCGCTTACATGTCATAAATGAGGTTGATATATGGATAAGACTCTTGAAAAAAGAAGTTTTATCTTATGAGGCCATTTAAACGCAAAAGTTATTATAACATTTTAATTTGGTAAAAGCATATTCCTTGCTAATTTGTTTCTAGGTGTCGTTCTTTGCATTGTTCAGTATAATCATGGTTGCCTTTATATATTAATCATATAACATATTTATTTATAATGATAATATATCGTTATCCAGATTAAATTAGAACTCCGAATACCATAAAAACCCTTTCATTCCAAATCTTCCTCATGTTGAATCAACCAAAACCATTTGTTTGTACATTACAAGTGGGGAAGCCTATGTGGAGTGAAGCTGTACAATAAAGGACTAAAAATGCCTTTTATGAATCGTCTCTAGTGCCAAGGGTTATCGCAAAATTGGGTGTTGGCAAAATGTGTGATAGTAGCAGCTTGTTAACTCTATAAGCGTAAGATGGTAGTGTTCAATAGATTTTATATTGGTATTGGAGGCTTTATCGTTATACCATTCATAAGCGCCCCTGTAAAATGGACTTTGGTGCCGGTTTCTTTAAAAAAGCACATGAATTAGCAACACAAACATATTCCGTTTAGGGCGTTCTGTTTCACACGAAAAACGTAAATCCATTAAAAACATGAGAAACAAAAGCATGAGGCAATGCGTAATCTCTATTATTTAACAGACATTGCTTTAAATACTTTTGAAAGTCGTAAAGCAGAATTAAAAATGATGGTAAAGATGAGAGGATAAAATGCCCATAATGTACAAGCATTTTTCCCTCTCACATCAATAATTAACTCCATTTAAAAGCCAATTTTAAAGTTAGCTATGCGCAAAAATATCAACTTCCGCCCATCCTAAAAGATCAAGCCTAGCTCTCATAGGCAAAAATTGAAAGCATGCCTTGGCAACATTTTCTCGCTCTTCACGTCTTAAACGTTCTTCAAATATAACCTTTAAACGATGCAAATATAACACATCCGACGCAGCATATTCAATTTGTGCCTGCGATAACGTTTCTGCTGCCCAATCGGAAGATTGTTGCTGTTTAGAAATATTCACATTCAGCAATTCATTACAAACTTCTTTTAAGCCATGACGATCCGTATAAGTACGCGTGAGTCTAGAAGCAATTTTTGTACAAAAAACAGCTTCTGGCATAACACCAAATGTATGCGCTAAAATAGCAAGATCAAAACGCCCAAAATGAAATATTTTGGTAACCGCGTTATCTTCAAGAAGCTTGACCAAATTAGGTGCACTCTTTTGTCCTTTAGCAATTTGTATAATATCAGCAGTACCATCTCCGGCAGAAAGCTGCACAACACATAAACGATCACGATGCGGTTGTAAGCCTAAAGTTTCGGTATCAATCGCAATAGCATCAGTTTTATAATTGTCTAAGTTTGGTAAATCACCTTGATGAACACGAATCTCAGCCATTTACCCTCCTATTTGCTAAAGCTGCAAGAATACGCGCCCAAGACCGCTGCCCCTTATGAAACGATTTTAAATTATACTTTTCATTGGGAGAATGAATACGATCATTATATAATGCAAATCCAACCAGAACAGATTCCATATCAAGAATTGACTGAAAATCTCCCACAACCGGAATTGATCCCCCCATAGCGTCGAGTATAGCAGGATTGCTCCATTCTTGCGACAAAGCTTCTTTTGCGGCCTTGATAAAAGGTGAATCATAAGGAATTTGAATTGCAGAAGAACCACCATGCCCCTTAAATTCAACAGTACAATCAGCAGGAATAAGACCGCACACATAATGACGGAAAGCTTGGCGTATTTTCTCTGGATCTTGCTTATGCACTAAACGAAAAGATACTTTCGCATTCGCTTGAGAAGCAATAACTGTTTTTATTCCTTCTCCTTCATAACCACCACTAATCCCGTTAACTTCTGCTGTAGGACGCGCCCATACAAGTTCTAAAATGCTCCGTCCTTTTTCACCAGCAGGAATGGAAAGTCCTATAGGACCAAGAAAATTTTCAGCAGTACAATTCAGGACATTCCATGATTGCAAAATCTGTGAAGGTGTTTCTTCAACTCCATCATAAAAACCTGGAAGCGTTACACGACCATTGTCATCATGAAGTCCTGCTAAGATTTTTGTTAAAATATGAATAGGGTTAGCAGCTACCCCTCCATAAGCACCAGAGTGCAAATCACGATCGGCTGCTGTAATCGTAACCTCTTCTCCTAAAATACCCCGAAGAGCAATACAAACAGATGGTGTATCGGCATCCCACATTGCTGTATCACAAACCAATGCACAATCAGCCTTAAGTTCATCCCTATTTTCTTTTAAAAAAGGAACAAGAGAAGGAGAACCACTTTCTTCTTCTCCCTCAAATAAAACAGTAACCTTAATGGGAAGTTGCCCCGTTTCTTTCTTAAATGCACGACATGCCTCAACAAAGGTCATGAGCTGACCTTTGTCATCAGAAGCGCCACGAGCACAAATAACTTTTTCTCCATCTTTTTCCTTTAATGAAGGATTAAATGGATCATCTTCCCATAAATTTAATGGATCAACAGGTTGAACATCATAATGTCCATAAAATAACACATGCAGACAATCATCTGAAGGCCCTGGATGATGTCCAACAACCATTGGATGACCTGGTGTATCACGCCGTGAAGCCTCAAAACCTATTGTTTTTAAATCTTCTACCAACCAATCAGCTGCTTTACGACATTCATCCTTATAAGCCAAGTCTGTAGAAATCGATTGGAAACGTAAAAGAGAAAAAAGGCGTTCAAGGCTCTTTCCTATATTCTCATCAAGATGTGTTAATACTTTATTCAACATAAAAAAACCTCTCAAGCCTCGTATATTCGTATAATTGTAAGAACCTGACTTTAAGCCTCTTGTAGGATTTTGCAAGACACCTTATTCATTTTTGACACTGTGAGCAGTAAAAACTTGAACGCCCAGCCTGTAAAATACGTATAATAGGCGTTCCACATTCCAAACATTCCTTGCCTTCTCGTCCATAAACTGAAAAAGCGTGTTGAAAATAACCAAGTGAACCATCTATATGCATATAATCACGTAAAGAAGAGCCACCGGACAAAATGGCTTCAGAAATCACATTGCGTATATTTTGTGCTAAAGAATCTGCAAATTCACGTGCACGTGTCGTTTTTGATGCCAATGTAAATGCACTACGTTGTGGAGATAAACGACTCCGCCAAAGTGCTTCGCAAACATAAATATTCCCAAGACCCGAAACAATAGACTGATCAAGTAAAACGCCCTTGAGAGACATTTTTTTATTAACAAAAGCCTTTTGTAAATAACGACCAGAAAACGAATTACTCATAGGTTCAAGCCCTAGCTTATTTAAAAGCGGATGTTCATAAAGCTTGTCCGTATCGACTAAAAGCATAAACCCAAAGCGACGCACATCATTATAAATAAGATGATAAAATTCACCATCCCTTGTCTGAATATCCATGATAAAATGGTCATGCTTAACCAATTTATTTCTCGTTGAAAAAGCTTTTCTCAAAATGTCATTCTCTATACGCCATGAACCAGACATTCCTAAATGGCTTAAAATCGTTTCATTATGAGAAAGATGAAATAATAAATATTTCGCACGTCGACCAAGTTCTATAATTTTTCTGCCGATAAGGCGCTCAGAAAACACCTCAGGAAAAGGAAAACGCAAATCTCTACGATTAAGTTTGACAGATACTATCTTTGCATCAGTTACAACAGACTCAAGTCCACGACGAACTGTCTCTACTTCAGGAAGCTCAGGCATTACTCTTCTTTAATAATTATACACTTTCCAATCGTATGACTGATAAATTGGCTTCTTCCCCCCCCTCCTCAAAGAACGAAGACTCCCACAACATCTGGTCTGTAAACAATCAAGTTTCTTGTTGAGTGGCTTTCTCTTGGCTTTCTACTCATGTGAGTCATTTAACTAAAGGCTTTATGGCCAAACCCTGCCTTGAATATATACCACACACTCTAAAATACTTAGCGTATCAATGAGACTTGCATACCACCCCACCTTAAATGACGAAGTTTTACAGCATAACAGAATTAAGTCCATTCACCCTTACGAAATACAGGAACTCTTACACCATCTTGGGTAATGCCATCTATGTCAATTTCACCAGAACCAATCATCCAGTCAATATGAATGACACTTTTATTTCCACCACGTGCTGCAATCTCTTCTGACGTCAATGATGCCCCATCTAAAAAGCATTTGGAATAACACTGCCCTAAAGCAATATGACATGCAGCATTTTCATCAAATAAGGTATTATAAAAAAGGAGGTCACTCTTAGAAATTGGTGAAGAATGGGGCACAAGAGCAACTTCACCTAAGCGACTAGCCCCTTCATCACTTTGCAAAACCTGTTGCAAAACTTCCTGACCTGTTGATGCACGAGCCTCAACAATACGCCCTGCTTCAAAACGCATCTCAATATTATCAATCAGTGCTCCTTGATAAGAAAGAGGCTTTGTTGAGCGAACGAAACCTTCAACCTTATGAGCATGAGGAGTCGTGAAAACTTCTTCTGTCGGAATATTCGGATTGCAAACAACACCATTTTGAGCTGCAGATGCACCACCATGCCATTCATGATCATCTGCCAAACCAACTGTTAAATCGGTACCTGGTCCTGTAAAATGCAAAGCAGAGAAACGCTGCTCATTAAGCCAAGATGACCGTTGTTTCAAAGCTGCATTATGGACACTCCATGCATGCACTGGATCTTCTTCTGTAACACGTGAAGCAGAAAAAATTGCATCAGCTAATTTTTTAATCGCCTCATTAAGAGGTAAAGAAGGAAACATCGCCTCAGCCCATCCTGCTGTTGGATATGCAACAATCGACCAATTCATAGCAAAATTAGATATTTTTTTAAGAGCAGGCTGGTAAGCTAACGAAGTCGCCTTATTCAAACGCGCAACCTTGTCAAAATCTTGATTGGACAAAAGCAAAGGATTATCACCAACAATCGCTAAACGTGCTGCCCCATTTTCATAAGCCTTTGCCATTCCCTCATAGAGCCAAGAAGGAGCACAATCAAAACTAGCCGTATGAGCATTTTCAAAACGTGTAAGTGATAACATATCATCACTAAAAATTGGTGTAATGACACCAGCACCAATCTTATAAGCATGATATGCGATACGCCGAACAAAAGGGAGGGCTGAAACTGGAGCAGTTAAAACAAGATCCTGCCCCTCTTGTAAATTCAACCCCACTTTCACTGTAATTTCTGCAAGACGATTAAGCATTTCAGGCGAAATTGTCTCATGAATATCAAAGTACATTACCAATACCCTTCTTTAAATAGAATGCGTTCTTTATGTCGTCATATTATAAATTGTTATTCAATATCTTTTGAATTTACTTTCTCCACGTATAATTATGGATATCATGATCGCTAAAGAGTTCACTTAATTCATAAACTGCAATGGATTGTAAAAACACTTCCTTGGTCGTGCAAAAATTATCGGTTTGTGTACCGTTTTTCTAACATTGCAACAATTGCATTTAACTGATCTGATGAAGGTAACGCCATAATCGGTTTATTTTCTTCTTTCCTAGCTGGATGTTGAGGCGCATAGGCGGGAATGGGAACTTTATCAAGCTGTACCATCGCAAAAGACGTAGGATGGTCCGTCTTGGACTGTGCTACCTGTGTAGAAGAAGATATACTCTTTTCTGTTCTTATTCCTCTACTTTCTAAACTTTCATCCACAAAGCTTGGCGTATTACCAGAACGTTCTTGGGCAAACGCATAAGCAACATCATAAGGGCGATTATTTGTAGGAATTTGAAGTGATCCATCACGCGATCGTTTTTCATAAAAAGCATTTCCCCCTGCAACATGAACATAGTGCATGTTTTTATACGGAAAAGACAAACCAGCGGTATGAAAAAACTTAGCGTGTTTAACTTTCTTATCTCGTTCACCCCGTAAAACGGCATCAGCCGCTTCTCTTACACGAGCAACAGATGCTTTCTCCGTCATAGGACGTGTTAAAACACCAGGAGCAAACTGCTTATATTGACCAACAACACCACAAATCGTCTTAGGATAGGCGGTCGAATTAACACGATTCATAACAACCGTCCCAACGGCAATCATTCCTTCACGGCTTGTGCGATTTGATTCAAAATACATCGCTCGCATAAGGCATTGACGCTCTGTCAATGGATACGTAACCGTTTTTGTCTTATTATTTATTTTTCCAGTATCTAAATGATTTGAAGCACATCCCACAACAACTAACGGCGCTACACAACAGGTAACAAAAACATTCCAACGATTTTTTTTCATCTTATGCAACACATTCCTATAATCTCTAAGCTATTCAAATTTTGAAATGAGCTTTAAATGTATCTCTCAATAAAGTACATAGCTAATTGTTACCACTCAGTAAAACTTTAATACAAGAGGTAATCAAAAAGTATCTATGCAAAATAAAAAATAAAAAACTCTTAATTTACAGATCGATATTGTTATTCTTCACGATTCAATATAGGCCATAATAACCCAGACGTTTCAATTACAATAAAATAACACTATCCACTTCTTCTACATACGAAAAAAATAATACAGATATCCCCTTTGAATATAAAATTTTAACAAAATGATCTGAAAGGAAATTCCCCTAGAAAACTCCCCTCCAGCCACAGTGTGAATGATGGTATCATTCAATATACAAATATGTCAAATCAAGAGTTAGAAATCTGCCATGCTTCTCTGAAAAAACTCTTTGTTACTTCTTTGTGCTTTTCCATAAGATGGTTATCTTATTCTTTCTATAGCTGCACTCTAAGAAAATACTCATATATCTACAAACTTATTTTATACATATAAGAAAAATTTTAATCTATTTTCTTCTCACCTACCCCAACTTTATAAGTAAGATCATCGCGAGGACGATCAGAAGACATATGATAACCCGTTATGATATAATGCAACATTTCAGCAATATTGGTAACATGATCACCAATTCGTTCAATGTTTTTTAAACAAAACAGTAAGTGCGTACAAACCGTAATATTGCGCATATCTTCCATCATATACGTCAAAAGTTCACGAAAAAGAGAAGTATACAAAGCATCAATCTTCTCATCACGCTCCCGCACAGCGTCAACACGCTCTAATAGGCGACTCGTATAAGCATTTAACACTTCTTTTAATTGATTGAGCGCTAAAGCTGTAATTGTTTCAAGTCCATGATAAAAGGACGCAGATTGACGTATTTCTGAAAGTGCAACAGTCCTCTTAGCAATGTTTTTGGCCATATCCCCAATCCGCTCAAGATCAGAAGAAATACGAATGGCTCCAATAATTTCACGCAAATCAACAGCCATCGGTTGGCGTTTGCATATAATAGCAACGGCTTTTTCATCAATGTCACGTTCTGCTTCATCTAAAAACACATCATCGGCAATCACTGTCGTTGCAAGTTGAAGATCACTACACACAACCGATGCGACAGAACGTTCAATCATCCTTTCTGCATGGCACCCCATTTCTGTAATCCTTACTCTTAAATATTTTAGTTCTTCATCATAAGAACGGACAGTATGTTTCATAGACATATCTTACACTCCTCAATTTACCTATCCAAAACGCCCCGTAATATAATCTTGCGTCCGTTGCTCTTTTGGTGAGGTAAAGATCATTTCAGTCGCACCAACTTCTACTAAATGCCCTAAATGAAACATAGCCGTATATTGAGAAACACGTGCGGCCTGTTGCATGGAATGTGTTACAATAACAATTGTATAATTTTGCCGTAACGCATCGATAAGCTCTTCAATCCGTGCTGTCGCAATGGGATCGAGAGCTGAACAAGGCTCATCCATCAAAATAACTTCAGGACTAACCGCAATAGCACGTGCAATACACAAACGCTGTTGTTGTCCCCCTGATAAACTTGTTCCAAGATCATGAAGACGGTCTTTTACTTCTTCAAACAAACCTGCCTGCCTCAAACTCTTTTCAACCACATCATGCAATTCAGAGCGTGTTTTAACCAAACCGTGAATGCGTGGACCATACGCAACATTCTCAAATATAGATTTTGGAAAAGGACTAGGCTTTTGAAAAACCATTCCAACACGAGCACGCAATTCTACAACATCAATCCTCTGATCATAAATATTCTCCCCATCTAAGGTAATAAGACCCGTTATTTTAGCACCTTCAATTGTATCATTCATACGGTTAAAACAACGCAAAAAAGTTGACTTCCCGCATCCTGATGGACCAATCAAAGCAGTCACTTGATGTTCAGGAATATCAAGTGTAATACCATGGAGTGCCTCTTTGTCTCCATAAGAAACCTTCACATCCTGACCACGCATTTTAATCTTCATTACAAAAACTCACCTTACAAAAATCTTATCGAAATTGTTATTTTATTAAAATTATTGGCGGCGTTCAAATCGTCGACGTAAAAAAACCGCAGAAATATTCATGATCGCAAGAAAAATCATTAATACAATAATAGCCCCTGACGTCTTTTCAACAAAAGCGCGCTCTGCTTCACCAGCCCACATAAAAATTTGAACAGGCAACGCTGTTGCTGGATCCATGGGAGTCGTAGGAATATTAACAACAAAAGCAACCATTCCAATCAAAAGCAAAGGCGCAGTTTCACCCAAAGCCTGAGCTACTCCAATAATTGTACCTGTCAAAATACCAGGCGCGGCTAAAGGAATAACATGATGAAAAATCATTTGTGTTTTTGATGCCCCCAACCCTAAAGCTGCTGCACGAATAGAGAGAGGAACAGCACGCAAAGCAGAACGTGTTGCAATAATAATCGTGGGGAGAGTCATGAGCGCTAAAACAAGCCCCCCAACAAAAGAAGCGGAACGTGGTAATCCCAAAAAATTAATAAAAACCGCGAGTCCTAAAAGACCAAAGACAATCGAAGGAACAGCTGCAAGATTATTGATATTAACTTCGATAAAATCTGTAAATTTATTTTTACGTGCATATTCTTCCAAATAAAGAGCCGTTGCTATGCCTACCGGAAGTGAAACCAATAAAACAATGCCTATCATATAAAGAGAACCAATAATCGCAACCCCTAACCCAGCAGTCTCAGGACGACTTGAAGCGCCAAGTGTAAAAAAACCAACATTAAATGTTTTATAAAGCGTACCATCATGCGCTAAACGCTTTATCCATTCTATTTGCCGATTAGAAACTTTACGGTTTTTTTCTGCTACATGCAGATCAATCTGCCCCTTATAAGCAGAATCGATATCCGCAGCTGCCAAAACTTTGATTTTTTGCATTGTGCCAATCAGTCTTGGATTCTTTGTCACCATTTCACGGAGTTGAACACGTACACCACTTGAAAACATACGGCTAACATCCCGCAGGGAGGCTCGATCATTTTGATCGATATCAAGTTTCTTGGCTAACGCATTGCGTACAAGAATTGGATAATTCGCCATTATGAGGACCTGTGGATTTGTTTTATGTTGACCACCTGGATCAATAATCTTTTCATCCAAATAAATCGATAATGTCATTTGACTCTGCAAAAAGGCTGTATAACCTTGACTAATGATAGACCATAAAAGCGCAAATAAAAAAAACAAACCAATAAAAATGGCAATCAAACCATAGGCACGAAAACGACGTTCAGCCCAATACCGACGTTTGAGGCTAATATTGCGACGAGGAAAAAGAATTTTTTCATTCATTCATATTGTTCCCGATATTTACGCACAATATAAAGAGCTAGAATATTCATCAAAAGTGTCATGACAAAGAGTGTCATTCCTAATGCAAAAGCCACCAAAGTTTGTGGAGAGTTAAACTCAAAATCACCAGTCAATTGATTAACAATCTTAACTGTCATCGTCGTCATTGCTTCGAAAGGATTGAGTGTTAAGTTTGCAGCAACACCCGCCGCCAAAACCACAATCATTGTTTCACCAATTGCACGCGATACTGTCAACAAAATTGCTCCCATAATCCCTGGAAGCGCTGCCGGTATAACGACTTTCTTAATTGTTTCAGATTGTGTTGCTCCTAAACCATAAGAACCTTCACGTAAAATGCGTGGAACAGCTGTTATAACATCATCCGACAAAGAGGAAACAAAAGGAATCAACATAATTCCCATCACAACTCCAGCAGTCAAAACACTTTGCGCCATAATAAAACTAACCCCGTCTGAGAGAGAAGCAGAGAGATCTCGTAAAAATGGTCCTACAACCTTCAAAGCAAAAAAGCCATAAACAATCGTTGGAATGCCAGCAAGAACTTCTAACAATGGCTTCACAATTGCTCGCAATCGCGAAGAAGCATACTCGGCCATATAAAGAGCTGAAAATAATCCTATAGGTACAGCAAAAAGCATGGCAACAAATGCAATATAAAGCGTACCAGCAAGAAGTGGTATTAAACCAAATTGTCCTACTTCACCGCTTGAACCGCTCGCGGAAAAACGCGGATCCCAAACCGTTCCTAAAAAGAAATTTGAAAAAGATACAGACTGAAAAAAGCTTATTGTCTGAAAAAACATAGAAAGTGCAATGGCTATTGTCGTCAAGATAGCAACGATAGAAGCACAAACCAGTCCAATAATAATCAAAGATTCAACCTTATTACGCGCACGCTGATGAGGAGCAATTTGCATTATTCCACAGATAAAACCAAAGAATGCAATAGCAAAAAGGAAACCATAACCAATGAACTGAAGCTTTTCAGAAGAAAATACCCATGACTGTGCCATTGTGTACACATCATCCGATACTTCATCAGGTAAAATAAATCCCTTCGCGAATAATTGTGCCTGCACTGTCTTATAGGAAGCGGTAGAAAGATCCCCTTCAAAGTGATGAAGCATTTTGGCAAGACTTCGAAGTGTCTCCCAAAGTAAATCATGATTTACAGGCTCTGTTATATGCGCACTATATGCCTCAAGCTCTTGAGAGGCATTATATTCTAAATAAATTGTACTCCCAGAATCCCAAAAAATTAAAAAAATAAAAGCTGGAATAACAGTAATCAAAAATGTCCACCAGCCATAATAATACGCACGAGAATGCATTTTATGTCGTCTGTATTCAAGAAAGCATGCACGCATATAAGAAATACAAAAGCCACAAAATCCAAGAATTAATAACAGCAAAATAATGAAGGAAATGCGCATTTTATCTTTCAGTTTTTATAAAAAAATAGCACCCAAATTTCCTATCCCAGAAATCTAACAAATTTTCCCTGCAAATTATTTCAATGTCATTACTCGACCAGCAGAAAAATCAAAACGCTGTGCTTGACGTTCCTTTTCAGGAGAAACAATCAAACCATATTCAGCCAAAGGACCCTCTGGACCAATCATTTGATCAGAAAGAAAAAAATCAACATACTCTCGCAAACCTGAAATAATACCTAAATGTGCTTTCTTAATATAGAAAAAAAGTGGACGAGAAACTGGATATTGTCCACTAGAAATCGTCTCAACTGTTGGCGCAAAACCGTTAATATCGGCAACCTTTAGCCTATCAGCATTATTTTGATAAAAAGACAAACCAAAAATACCAACCCCTGTTTTATTAGAAGTTAGACGCGCAAATGTTTCAGAATAATCACCATCAATATCAACCGCTTTTCCATCCTTACGTACCGCAATACAAGCAGTGTGTATCTCCTTATCATCCATTCCTAAAGACTTCATCACCTCAACTGCCCCACTCTCTTTACACCCCTCAATAAGTAATTTTTCCTCAAAAACTTCACGTGTCCCATGCTTCTCTCCAGGAATATACGCTGCTATCGTCCAATCAGGAAGAGCACTATTAACTGTACTCCATTTCAAAAAATTATTCGGTTGCAATTTTCCGTCTATAATAATTCGAGCAGCAAGGGCTTTATAAACATCTACTGGCTGTAATTTCCAATCAGGCCCCTTAATATCTGTTGCAAAAACAATGCCATCATACCCAATACGTATTTCCTCAACATCTTTTACACCAGCATCAAAACAAGACTGTAATTCACTCGATTTCATTGCTCGCGAAGCATTAACAATATCAACAGTGTTCTCCCCAATACCACGGCAGAACTCCTTAATACCAGCTCCTGTTCCACCCGATTCGATAACAGGAACCTTAAAATGGGGATAAATTTCTCCAAATGTCTCAGCAACAATCTTTTGATAAGGTAAAACTGTAGATGAACCAGTAATCTGTATTTGATCGCGTGCATTGCCTCCATTTGCTGACAGCAGTAGCGCAAAAATCAATCCCACTCCAATTGATAATACTCTGCTCATCTATAAACTCCCTAAAAATTGAGGACAAAGCCTCTTAATTCATATCATACGGTCATTGTAGTTCACATTTGCACCATAACAAATATAAAAAAACAATATGGATCATTTTTTTAAAACCATGTTTTTATCTTCTGTCAAATAAATTCATTTGAACGCTTGAACTCAATAACATCCCAAAACAAATGAGCAACATCTGTACCGCAGAAGCGTTTAATTTCACGAATTCCCGTAGGAGACGTCACATTGATTTCTGTTATATAATCTCCAATCACATCAATCCCCACAAAAAGAAGACCTCGTTCCTTTAAGGCTGGACCAATGCGTTCACAAATCTCATAATCACGTTTTGTTAACTCAACATTTTCCGCGCGACCTCCAACATGCATATTAGAGCGCACATCTGTTTCTGTCGGAATTCGATTAATAGCTCCAACAGGTGCACCATCAAGCAAAATAATCCTTTTATCTCCTTTTCGTACTACTTCTAAATAGCGCTGAACAATAAAAGGTTCGTGATAAATTTCTGCAAACATTTCCAACAATGATGCTAAATTGCGATCATCTTGTTTTAAATAAAAAACACCAGCGCCCCCATTCCCATAAAGTGGTTTAACAATAATATCGCCAAATGTCTTTCTAAAAGCTGTTATTTCTTCAATATCTTTGGTAATTAGTGTTTCTGGCATCAAATCGGAAAATTCAGTAACAAAAATTTTTTCTGGACTGTTGCGTACCCATGCCGGATCATTCACAACAAGTGTTTTAGGATGAATACGTTCTAACAAATGAGTCGTGGTGATATAATTGAGATCAAAAGGGGGATCTTGGCGTAAAAGAACCACATCCATATCTGTTAATTCTGTGCGAACAGGCTTTTCTAATTGATAGTGGCTTCCCTCTTTATCATGTACAATCAATGGCTCTAGTCGTGCAATCACACAACCATCGCACAGAGATAAACGATCTGGTGTATAATGGAAGAGAGAATGTCCACGTTCTTGTGCTGCTAAAGCGAGTGCAAATGTCGTATCTCCTTGAATCCGAACTGTTGAAATATGATCCATCTGAATGGCAATTTTCATAAATAAATCCTCCCTATCCTAAAAGCAGACTGGTCTATGCATCATAAACTTAGTAAACAATAAAAGAACTATGACAAGAGAAAATTTATGACACAAGAAACAGATACAAAATTAAGCAACGAAGAAATCGAACGCTATGCACGCCACATCATTTTGCCTGAGATTGGTGGTGCAGGGCAACAAAAGCTAAAAAAAGCACGTGTCCTTGTTGTGGGCGCTGGTGGTCTCGGTGCTCCTGTCTTAACCTATTTGGCTGCCGCAGGTGTTGGAACCCTTGGAATTATCGATAATGACATTGTTTCACTTTCCAATTTACAACGCCAAGTTATTCATAAAACAAGTGCAATGAACAAAAGCAAAACAGACAGTGCTGAAACCACTATAAAAGCAATAAATCCCCATGTTGTAGTTGAAAAACACACCCTACGCTTAGATAACAGTAATGTGGATAAACTGCTCAATGCTTACCACATCATTGTTGATGGAAGTGATAATTTTACGACACGCTATCTTCTTGCTGATCACGCTGCCCAATGTAAAAAACCTTTAATAAGTGGTGCTGTAGAACGTTTTAATGGCTCATTAACCGTCCTTATGCCATATAAAGACAATAATCCTCACTATCGCGATTTATTTCCCACGCCTCCTGCTCCCGATACTATTCCAACATGCGCTGAAGCTGGAATTATCGGTGTTTTACCCGGTGTTATTGGGACCCTACAAGCAATGGAAGTTATTAAAATGATCACAAACATCGGAGAGCCATTAGTAGGAAAGATTCTTCTCTATAATGGATTATTAGCACAATTTAATATTATTACTTATAAACGCTCAAATTATAAAGAAAATGCCATAGTTATTAAGAAGCTTGGAGAATCTTGATGATGTTCTCTCTTCCACTAACTTTTAGCACTCTCGCAATATGTATTGAAATACTAATATTTTATCGTAAGTCATCGAAACATTGTAACCAATGAAACCTATTAAATTTATCACAAATATGGAAAACCTTTTGTGAAAAAATAATTCTCTATAATGGATTATCATCATAATTTCATGTCATCGTCTATAAATAGACAGAGACTCGTGCAAACTTAGCTCCCATCAGTATTCTTGTGTAAAAAATTTTCAACGTAGATAAAAATACAATCAACGGAACTCTATTCAACTATTTTACTAGTCACACATAAAAATTGTTTCACATGAAAGTGCTCACTTCAAACCATAACCTATAAATAATCTAAGTCATATTTTAGTGATCGGTACTATAAAAGGTCAATGATCTGTCCACACACTTCTAACCTTAAGAGAAAACGTCTATTCATCAAGCATCATAAAATGCAGCTTAGGATTATTGCACGTATAAGAACAATCAATTGTCTCAGTTCATAAGAAAAATACATGGGAATTGATGTGTATAGAAGGATTAAGATAAACCTCATGGAGAGCTTTAATTACATAATTATTACATTCAGAAGCAGAAAGCTGCGGCTCATGAATTGATAATCCTTCAGCAATAATTTCACAGACAAGTATATGTAGAAAAAGTGAAGCACACAAATCTTGAAAACCAATTCACAGACGACAGTGTAAAAAGTGCATTTTTATAAAAGATCTCTTTAAAATAAGCGAGTAAATATGCAATGTTAAATGTGTTCTGTTTTGCGTGAGGGGCGTTCCCCCTAACAAAACATCAATAAGAGCTCTTTTTATAAAACTGTGAAACTAAAATTACAAAAAAATCAGACTTCTTTCTAAAATTAACATCTATGGTATAAGTTAATTTGGCTCGTTCGCTTTATTATTATCCATTGGTAAAGGAACAGGATGATCGGATAAACTGCGTAAATAAAGCAAAAGATCAGCACGATCTTGGTCATTTTTAATTCCACGAAAAGACATAATAGTCCCAGGAAAAGCTTCACGCGGAGAACGCAGATAACGATCTAACGTTACAAAATCCCATTTTTGATCAGAGTGCGCACGCAATGCCCGTGAATAAGCAAAACCTGCTGCTGATGCCAAAGGGCGGTCAACAATCTCCCAGAGAACTGGACCAACACGCCCTGCTTCATTGCGTCCAGAAGTATGGCATATGGCACATTGGCGAAAAATTTTACGGCCATTTTCAAAATTGCCTTGTTGAAGTCGGCTATTTAGTGATAGGGAAACATCAGGTGCTTTTTGTTTTTCTTTAAATATATCGTTCTTGGTAACTGTATGATAATATTGAACTGATGTAGGATGATCATAAACTATATTGCTGAGTGTGGAAATTCCCACAACAATGACCAACACACATAAACAAGCAAAAACAAAATAGATAACTCTCCAGCGATTCATAAAAACTCAAATGTTCATGGTTTCATTACCATTTTTAGTATAAGCTTTTTCTTTATAACACACAACATCCTAAATGCATCACAGACGACGTTTGGAATCTTGCAATGGCTCTTGAACCAATTATTCTTATCCCTGCCCGTATGGGCTCAACCCGTCTACCTCAAAAAGCTCTCGCTGAAATCGCTGGAAAGCCGATGATTGTTCATGTCGCAGAACAAGCAAAAAAAGCCGCATTAGGTCGAACCATCGTTGCAACAGATCATAATGATATCGCTAAAGCTGTTGCAGATTATGGGCATGAATATATCATAACACGAGGTGATCATAAGTCTGGATCTGATCGTATTTATGAAGCTTTAGTACGCATTGATCCTGAACAACGCTACAACGCCATTTTAAATATACAAGGTGACCTACCAACAATCATGCCTCGTGAAATCATTCGTGCACTACGCCCTTTAGAAAATAGCTTTACTGATATTGCAACCTTGGGTGCTCAAATCATTGAAGAAAATGAAACAAGAGATCCCAATGTTGTCAAGATCATTGGGACACCGCTTTCTCAAAATCGCCTTCGTGCTCTTTATTTTACTCGCGCCACAGCACCCTATGGAGATGGTCCTCTTTATCACCATATTGGAATATACGCCTATAGGCGCGAAGCACTTGAAAAATTTGTATCATTCAAACCCTCACCACTTGAGAAACGTGAAAAACTTGAACAATTACGTGCATTAGAAAACAATATGCGTATTGATGTGGAAATAGTCGATACAATTCCCTTAGGTGTAGACACACAACATGATCTCGATAGAGCTTGTGAGATTTTAGCATGAAAATACTTAAAAAAACCAATAAAATTTCTTTTCAAGGAGAATACGGCGCTAATTCCCATATTGCTTGCTCCAATATGTTCCCCAATATGGATGCTGTTCCCTCTGCTACTTTCGAAGACGCTCTTAATTTAGTGGAAAGCGGGAAAGCTGATCTTGCTATGATCCCTATTGAAAATACTCTTGCAGGGCGCGTTGCAGACATTCATCATCTTTTACCGCAGTCGTCTCTTTATATTATTGATGAATATTTTTTACCTATCCATTTTCAACTCATGGTTTTGCCCGGCGTTACATATGACGAAATTAAAACCGTCCACAGCCATACGCATGCCCTTGCACAATGCCGAAAAATCATACGAAACAACGGTTGGAAACCTGTTGTTTCTGCTGACACCGCTGGAGCTGCAAAATTTATTAAAAAAAATGCTAAACGTTCACAGGCTGCCTTAGCACCTTTAATCGCAGCAGAACTCTATGGACTTGATATTCTTGAAAGAAATGTTGAAGATAACCCTCATAATATTACCCGTTTTGTCATCCTTTCACGCTCCAAACGACATGTCCCCAAACCTCAAAATGGCGAAAAAATCATCACCAGTCTTCTTTTTCGAGTGCGCAATGTCCCCGCTGCTCTCTATAAAGCTATGGGAGGATTTGCAACGAATGGTATCAATATGACAAAATTAGAAAGCTATCAAATTGGTGGAAATTTCAATGCAACACAATTCTTTGTTGATATTGAAGGACATCCTGAAGACCCGATGATGAAACTTGCCTTAGAAGAATTATCTTTCTTTTCTGCAGAACTGCGTATTATCGGTACTTATCCAGCACAAAACGATCGAACATCGTATATATAAAAGCAATTAAGCTGCTATCATTTTTTGTTGATATCAAAAAGCATCGTAAAAATTTCATAATGCAACGCATCTTGAAAGGGCTCGTTTTTTTCTACTCAACACCCTTTATAAACACTGAAGAAGAAAAAACAGCTCGTAACAGAATATATAAATTATTTTCATAATATTTTCTCACAAATTATATCACGATAAACCGCAATTCAACTCGTATAAAAACCAGTGTAAAAAATACAGTAACCAAAAATAAAAACGCTTGTACCATCTATTTTCCTTTATATATTCAAAGAGAGACTCTTGAGAAAAGTCATTTCCTCTGACAATATTCCAATAAAGATAACGAACTTCTAAATTCGCTCTCAAAACAATTAAAATTATTATACATAATAGAGCATTCAAATCTCTTAGATTAATACCATTCTAAACATAGTTTGAAACTAGAAAATGCAACTTAGCCCTGATTTTAGCATTAAGTTTGAGCTTTTATCTTTATAAAAATTGATTTATGATTCACCTCACTTTAGAAAAAGGAGAGGATAATGAAAAAAGTCTTCACGCGAGGATTATTAGCTGCAAATATTCTCGCCTACTCTAGTGTTGCATTTGCTGGCTTTGGTGAAAAAAAATGGAATTTTGCGCGGGATGAAAGTGTTGTGATCACACCATCCTATACATTCCAGCAAGGAGTTGAATACTCTTGTAATATCTTTAAACCGAAGAAAGTATCCTTTACTTTATCATACTCTGCCCCTTCTGATTTAAACAAATTGAGAATTTTTGTTGATGATGAAAAGAAAATAACCCATGATAAAGAAAAGAAAATCTTTACCCTAAAAAATATAAAATCTCTTCATATAAGTTTTCCTTGGTCAGGACGTTATATTTTTAAAAATATTACGAACAAAAAAGTTGTTGGAACAGATTGTGACACAGGAGGTTATGATTAACAATATTTCTATAACATCTAAATTTGAGTAGAGTTATTCTTTTTTTTAGGTGTTTTTTTCAAAATACGGCATAATGAGCCATTAAAACTAATCGCTGAAAAGATTATTTTTATACTAATATGGCAAACCTTAAGATGCTTATAAGGTTAGATATTAAAGAACTTTTGCGAAAACTAGAAGACTAAACTTAAATTGTTCTGTATTTTCTACTATCAGAGCTATTTTTTTAATAAGAATATAACTTCTATCTTCGCAACTGCTTTATTTTAAGTACTATAAAGCACATCGTACCCAAATCACTTAGATAAACAGAAAGTAAAATTTGCATCTGCAGACGCATTCCTCACTGCACTTTAAGTCATACTCATTCAGCTTTTTATAAAAATTTATCTCGCTTTTCTCTTTTCGTTAAAAAATCTAATTATTTAAAGCTATAAAATGTCGTGTATATAAAATACCATTTTTACAGTTATAAAATCATAAATCTGTGCCAGCCACCATTATTATTTTATAGCTTTTAAATTGCATCGTCTCTTGTATGAGTACAGTCCTTAAAAGATATGTGAAATCTTTTCTCCAATAATGGGAACACATATATTGATTTATCTAGTGATGAGCCCAACGTCTTTAATGAAGAAAATCAGCACTCAAGAAAAAAGAGCGATAACATCTACTCAAGATTTACATTCATAGATGTTAAAAGAAAAAATATTACGTATTTGATATTCTCGTTCACAATAAAAATGATGAAACTTTTTTATAAGTCAAGATATTGATTTATAAATAATAATTCTCTGTTCTGCATATTGAATGAGAGTCCTGAATATCGTAAGATTCTTTCATTTCAAACTTGTTTATCTTGAATCAATCAAAACCATCTCCTTGTACGTCAAAAGCGGGATGAGTGTGAGGATAAAACTGTATAAGAAAGGAGTAAAATGGCTTTTATGAACCATCTTAAGTGCCAAGGGCTGTTGCAACACCCACAAGTTGGCAAATATTAATGATGGTGCCGGCGTGCTTCTTCACAAATGTAAAGATGGAATTGCTCAATGGATTTATACCTCAGAAGCAGTATGTATACACTTTACAAGTGATGTGATGAAATCGAATTAAAAGTATTGAAAAATATTTCTTGTAAAAGCATGTGAATGTACAACATTCAATGTATTCTGTTTGAAGTGCTCTGTTTTGTATGAGAAGAGCGATACTATTAAATTAGTATTTATAATTATTCATAAACAATATTCTTCCTCTAAATTTCTCATTATAATTCATTGCACGATCTATATGCTTTATTTTCCTTTTTTGCCGTTGCAAATTTTAATGATTCAACTTCGTAATTTTAGAACAGACGGAGCTATCCTAAAATTCTTACAGGCAAGTTTGAACGAATGATTATAATTATACATTCAGATTATCTTAAACGAAGAAAATATTTTCATCCCCAATAAATATGAAAAACTCCTGCTATGAAAACTGATAAATCCTCAATCTCTTTGTTGTTTATATGTCAATAAATTAAACGAAAAGGAAAATTCTTTGTCGTTCTTAGGATATTTTTCGTTTCCGAGCTTGATTTTTCATTCCAAATCGACAATATGAACTTGGGAGGTTGGTGGTGGACGAACTACTCGCCAACTGGGTCAGGTCTGGAAAGAAGCAGCCCTAACGGGTTCTGGTACGGGTCATCGTGCCGACCTCCTGTTTTGCTGAAGAAATTATTTTTATGCTGTCTTTTAGCGAAGTATTTTTAATCTTCAGAGCGGCATTTGTATGCAATGAGTAGAGGGATTTGATTGTCTTTAAATAAAGGCTCCCATAAATAATTTGATTAAGAAAAAATCCTTTTATATGAAAGTACAGTATTGACCTATGCTTTTGTATTATCAAAATATACGCATAACAAACTTCGAAGTTGGAAACATTCATGGAAAGTGTACCGGTAGAAACAGCCTATCGTGTTCTTGCTCGTAAATATCGACCACAAAACTTCTCTGATCTCATTGGTCAAGAAGCTATGGTGCGTACTCTCACCAATGCCTTTGAAAAAGGTCGTATTGCACAAGCGTGGATGTTAACAGGGATTCGTGGCGTAGGTAAAACCACAACAGCACGTATTTTGGCACGTGCGCTCAATTATAAAACAAAAGATATTGACCAACCAACAACCATATTAGACTCTCTTGGTGAACATTGCGTACAAATTATCGAAGGACGCCATATTGATGTTATAGAAATGGATGCCGCTTCTCATACGGGCATTGACGATATTCGTGAAATTATTGAACAAATACGCTATCGTCCTGTTTCTGCGCGCTATAAGGTTTATATTATCGATGAAGTCCATATGCTCTCAACACAAGCCTTTAATGGTTTGTTGAAAACTCTTGAAGAACCACCATCCCATGTAAAATTTATTTTTGCCACAACAGAAATTCGCAAAGTTCCTATTACAATCCTTTCACGTTGCCAACGTTTCGATTTACGACGTATTGAATCAAAAGCTTTGAGTGCGCATTTGCGCCAAATTGCAAAATATGAAAAGGTAGAAGTGGAAGAGCAAGCACTCTCTATGATTGTTCGTGCTGCAGAAGGCTCTGCACGTGATGCATTATCCATTTTTGATCAAGCGATTGCCCATAGCAATGGCAATGTTAATGCTGTTGAAGTGCGTACAATGTTAGGGTTAGCTGATCAAGCACGTATTATCGATCTCTTTGAATTTATCATGAAGGGTAATGTTGTCAATGCATTACATGAATTACGCAGTCAATATGATGCAGGTGCTGATCCTCTTACTATATTGACAGAACTAGCCGATTTTAATCATCTGGTCACACGTTTACGTTTTACACCAGAAATAGTGGAAGATTTCTCACTAACTGAAGAACAACGTTTAAGAAGTTTAGACTTTTCAAAAAAACTTTCCGTTCCTGTTTTATCCCGAAACTGGCAAATGTTACTCAAAGGCTTACAGGAAGTTAATCAAACTGCACGTCCACTTCAAGCCGCTGAAATGCTTTTAATTCGTCTTGCTCACACGGCTGACCTACCAACTCTTGATGAAGCTTTAAAAAAGCTTACGCAAGAAAAAACACCTCTCACACTCGTTACAAATTCTTCTCATCAAGAATCTACGAATGCAAATAATATAACAAAAGAAACAACGGTCGATGCCCATACTTTCTCAAGCGTTACCAATACATTATCAGATCTATCAGATTTAAAAACATCCTTGAAAAGCCAATTAGATAATTCCTTACAACCGGAAAATTTAGTTAAAAATCAAACTCCTGAAAAAACCAACGCCCACGAAGTAACAAAAACTCTTGAAACTTTTCAATCTACTGATCTTTCTGAAAAGATTGAAAATTTATCGCATTGTGTCACACAAATAACAGAAGAGATTGCTGAACCTAGAACTCTAGTGATTAATTCTTTGCACGATATTGTTAAATTAGCTGAACAGCATAATGATGTTCCTTTCAAACTCCTTGTTAAAGAATTTGTTCATCCTGTTTCTTTTGATGTTGGGCATATTACCTTAAGACTTTCTGAAAATACTCCACAATTTCTTGCTCATGATATAGAAAAAAAAATATCTCAATGGACTAAAAAACGCTGGACAATAGCTTTTGTCAATGAAGGAGGTGGCCCAACCTTACAGGAGGAAAGTATAGCGATTCAAAAGACTCTTTTTTCCAAAGCAGAGACAGATCCTGACATCGCAAAAATCCTTAATCATTTCCCAGAAGCAAAAATTGTCGATATTCGACTCAATAAAAAAGAAAATGATCTTGATTTACTTCCTAATACCTTTAAAAATGCTGATATTTTTCAAAATAACAGTAATATCAATGATGAATAAGGATACCTCTTCCTATGCGTGAAATGATGAGCATGATGAAAAAAGCCAAAGAAATGCAAGAGAAAATGCAGCAAATTCAAGAGGAAATGGCGAATTTACAAGTGGTTGGTGTTGCTGGCGGTGGGCTTGTCAGTGTTACATTAAACGGCAAAAATACCATAACCGCCATCCAAATTGACCCTTCATTACTCAAACCGGAGGAATCTGAAATTCTTGAAGACCTTGTTATGGCAGCCCATAATGAAGCCAAAGCAAAAATTGAAATGGCTATGGAAGAAAAAACTAAAAGCATGACAGCAGGGCTACCACTCCCATCAGGTTTCAAGCTTCCATTTTAATGAAACGGATTTTTTCCGTGGGACAAAAATATGTCTAAATACATTGCAGGACCTGAGATTGAACGTCTCATTCAGATTTTATCACGGTTACCAGGTCTTGGTCCACGTTCGGCACGTCGTGCTGCGCTTCATCTTATCAAAAAAAAAGAGACATTGCTGGAGCCTTTGGGAGCGGCTATACAAGCAGCTATAGAAAAAGTCGGCATTTGTTCTGTTTGTGGAAATGTCGATACCATTGATCCTTGTTCAATTTGCACAGATTTACGCCGCGATGATACAACAATCATTGTTGTTGAGGATATTGCTGATCTGTGGGCTCTTGAGCGCGCAAAAACTTTAGCCGCACGTTACCATGTGTTGGGTGGACGACTCTCTCCCTTAGATGGAATAGGCCCTGATGAACTCAATATTGCCACCTTAATACAACGTGTTGTACAAAACCCTATTACGGAGATTATTCTTGCTGTCAATGCGACTGTCGAAGGTCAAACAACTGCTCACTATATCACCGATCAGCTTTCCAATTTTCCAGTTAAAATTACGCGACTTGCTCATGGTGTCCCTGTAGGAGGCGAGCTTGATTATCTTGATGACGGAACTTTAGCAGCAGCTGTACAAGCAAGAACAAATCTTTAAAACTTTTTCTTCTTAACCTTTAGCTTTTTAATGACGGGGGAATATTCAAGTGATCAAGAAAAAACTCTCACTTTTAAACGACTTTGGTCCTGGTATTTTAGTATGTTTACTCATATCAGCCTTAGCTTATGGTTTAGAAGTTGTAGAAAAACAGCTTTTTGCAGAAGCGTGGCTTGAAAGCCTTGTTTTGGCAATTCTTTTAGGCTCTATTACTCGTAGTTGTTTTACTTTGCCAACATATTTTCAAAAAGGTATCACCTTTTGTGCAAAAACACTTCTCGAAATTGCTATTGTTCTTCTAGGTGCAAGCATTAGTATTAATGCAGTCCTTTCAGCTGGTTGGAATTTACTTGCTAGCATCGTATTCGTTATATTCATAACAATTATCCTTAGCTTTGTCATTGGTCGACTTTTCGGGCTTTCTACACATTTAGCAATGTTAGTTGCTTGCGGGAATGCTATTTGTGGCAATTCAGCTATTGTCGCTGTTGCACCTGTCATAAAAGCAAAACATGACGATGTAGCCGCGTCAATTGCCTTCACTGCTCTTTTAGGAATTCTTATTATTTTATTTTTACCCTTTTTACATCCATCTCTGAATTTGTCATTTAGCCAATATGGTGTGCTTGCTGGCATGGTTGTTTATGCTGTACCACAGGTTTTAGCAGCAACAGCATCTGTCTCTTTTCTGAGTGTTCAAATTGCAACAATTGTTAAATTGGTACGCGTTCTCATGTTAGGTCCTGTTATTTTTATTCTATCAATTATCTATCATCGCTCAGCACAAACACGTTTTCGTCTACATACTCTTGTGCCATGGTTTATAATCGGCTTTATTATCATGATGCTTATCCGCTCAAGCGGACTTATTCCTGAAACGGCTATAAATCCGATCAAACTTACTGCTCAGGTGTTCACTATCATTTCAATGGCAGCATTAGGTTTAGGTGTTGATATACGATCATTAAAAAAAGCAGGATGGCGCGTTATTTTGGCTTCAACCTGCTCCATAATTATTCTCGGTATTTGTAGCCTTATCATGATACAATTGAATGATTTAAATCATATAATACTTTGAAATATGCATTAATTGTTTCTTTTTTTAAGGGAGTATGCAATCAACCCAAAGTCCTCATTATTATTGAAATCAGTTCTTTCATAAACCAGAAAAAGTTCTAAAATACTGCTCATTATTCTATACAAAAAATTGAAAATGCTACGATATGAAGTGAAAACTATCGAATTTGCTTTTTCAATAAGCTTTTCAGTCTATAGTGATTTGCAACGGTATAGTATTCAATATGGAACGCATACAAAATAATGCTCTTTATTTCAGATCTGATTAAGTTAATTTTTTTTATAGAAGACAGAATATATTTATGTTGCTCATTCACGTACTTGTAAAAAAATACCTCTCAAGGCACATGAACTCCCTTTCAAGGCTGTGCCTGTGAATAATATAATTAAAATCCCCATGAAGTGTCCAAAATACATTGTTCATCCCCCCTCTTCGCTTTATGAAGTAACAAGCCCTAGCATCATACTATTATTAACTCCCAATGTTGCAATAGCTCTTGCATTTAAATGGTTTATGAGAGAAATTTTACTCTTTTCTTCAATAGTTTTATCCACACGCCAACTCTCTTTCATGCCGTGTAAGAAAAAGATTTTAATTTATGAGTTTGAAATGAAAAAATCTTACAATATCCAAGGATATTATTGAACATGGCAATAATAAACTATTATTATAAAATCAATTCATTGATAACAAAAACCAATAAGAATCACATCAACATCTCGTTCTATCCCATAAAAAGATATTGTTGCTTATTGGCACTAGTAACTTTCTTACAAATGAAATATACGATAATGAAAAGATTAAAAATACAGCAGGACTTTTATTTATCGTTTTATTCAACTAAAATATTTTTATGCTTATCCTTGCTATAGATACTGCTTCGATTTATTGTGCTGTTGCGCTTATTCGTCATAAATCTGTTATTGCGCGTATCAATGAGCGCATGAACAAAGGACATGCTGAAAAACTTATTGAGCAGATTACACAAATAATGACACAAGCCAATATGACGCTTGATCAAGTTGAGCGTATTGCTGTCAATATTGGACCTGGGTCATTTACTGGTGTACGTGTCGGTGTTGCAACAGCACGCGCTTTGGCATTAGCACTTGAAATACAAGCTGTTGGAGTGAGTGCTCTTGAAGCGTTAGCAGCACAAGTCATAAACAATAAAAGTACAGCATCGGCAATTACTGTTGTCATTGAAGCAGGGAGAGGGATGTTCTATCATCAAAATTTTCATAATAATCTCACACCTTTGGGAGAACCGGGATTAAAAACAATGGAAAATATCCTCGAAGATTTGCCCAAAAAAACCCGACTGACTGGCCCAGCTGCTGATGTCATTGTGCAGCATATGAAAAACCATAAAATATACGAAAAAATTGTCCTAGAAAAAATCCCCTGCGAAGCGGCTGAGATTGTAAACTATGCTTATCTTGCTGCAAACAAACAACCACAAAATTCACCTCGCCCACTCTATCTACGCAGTGCTGATGCAAAACAACAAACCGATTTTGCTTTACCACGAAAAAAATAATGTCCAAATTTTCATTGACAAAAAAAGATTTTGAGATTGCTCCGCTACAAGTTCATGATAGTGCTGCTCTTCATCAAATTCATCAGCATTGTTTTACCCCTTCTTGGGAAAAACAAGCTTTTGATAATTTCTTAACAGATCACTCTATCTTCGGATACAAAGTTTTTCTCATTGATCGCTCTGATCAAATTTTAGGCTTTTGCCTATGCCGTCTCATCCTTGATGAAGCAGAAATCATCACAATTGCTGTTCATCCTCATTATCGTCAAAAAGGAATTGGTACCTTTCTTATCGAAAGCACAGTTCACTATCTTCACGACAAGGGCGCCATAAAATTATTCTTGGAAGTAGAAGCCACAAATCTTTCTGCTTTGAACCTTTATCAACGCTTTGAATTTCAAAAAATTTCTGAACGTCTTGCCTATTACGCGTCAAAAAATGGTCGTGGTGATGCAATTATCATGCAAAAAACTTTTAAGCAAATAGATTGAGATTTGTGTAAAAAACATTTAGACAAGCACTATGAATAAAGTAAATCCTAAAAATACATCTCCTGTTGCTCCTAAAAAGGTTTTTATCAAAACTTATGGATGTCAAATGAATGTTTATGATAGCCAACGGATGACTGATAGTCTCAGTTCGCAAGGCTATGTGACAACACAAATTCCCAATGATGCCGATCTTATTCTTGTTAATACCTGTCATATTCGTGAAAAAGCAGCAGAAAAACTTTATTCTGATCTCGGTCGTTTGCGCGTTATGCGTCAAGAGCGCACACCTGATAAACCCTTGACAGTTGGTGTAACGGGTTGTGTTGCACAAGCTGAGGGAAGTGAAATCTTGCGCCGTGCTCCAACAGTGGATCTTGTTATTGGTCCACAAATGTATCATCGCCTGCCAGAATTGTTAGAAAAAGCCAAACAAGGGAAAAAAATTATCGAAACAGACTATGCTGTTGAAGATAAATTTGCTCATTTGCCGCCCCATAATAAACATGCAGTAAGAAAACGAGGTGTGAGCGCATTTTTAACAGTACAAGAAGGGTGCGACAAATTTTGCACTTTTTGTGTTGTTCCGTACACACGCGGTGCTGAAATATCACGGTCTGTCGAGCAAATTACTGAAGAAGCCCGCCAGCTTATTGAAGCAGGTGTTAAAGAGATTACGCTGCTTGGACAAAATGTCAATGGTTGGCATGGACAAAGTGCTGATGGCAAAACTTGGCGTCTTGGCGATCTTCTTTATCATCTTGCAAAACTCGATGGTTTAAAGCGTTTGCGTTACACAACCAGCCACCCGCGTGATATGGATGATAGCCTTATTGCCGCACATCGAGATCTTGATATGTTAATGCCTTACCTCCATCTGCCTGTTCAATCAGGTTCAGATCGCATCTTAAAAGCCATGAATCGCCAACACAAAAGTTCTCATTATCTTCATCTTATTGAAAAAATTCGGACTGCACGACCCGATATTGCCTTTTCAGGTGATTTTATTGTAGGATTTCCAGGCGAAACAGATGAAGATTTTGAAGAAACCATTAAACTTATTCAACAAGTGCAATACAGTTCAGCTTATTCTTTTAAATATTCCCCCCGTCCTGGAACAGTGGGAGCCACAATGAAAAATCATGTTGATGAATCTGTAAAAGATGCCCGACTTCAACATTTACAAATCCTTCTCCTTGAGCAACAAAATGCGTTTTTGCGTTCTAAAATTGGTCAAAAAACGAACGTTCTCATCGAAAAACCTGGACGTCACTCAGGGCAAATGGTAGGACGTTCCCCTTGGCTTTTACCTGTTGTCGTCGATACAGAAGCCTCTACAGGTAGCGTGATAGAAATTCATATTAAAAATGCAAGCTCAAACAGTTTTGTTGGTGAAGTGACAAATAGATAAACATGCCTCTAACACCTTGTTCACAATAAATATTTTGGAAAACTCTTTTATTTTAAAAGAAAACGATTACATCTAAAGCGTGCACTTTTTGTAAAAAATTGTCTTTATAAAGTTTACTTAACAAAATGTGCAATATTTATGTAGATATGGAGAATAGACTGAAAACTTCAACCGAAAAAATAAAGCGTATTAAAGAAAAAGTAAATACGTCCCTTGAAAAGGCTGATACCTTGAAACAAACAAGCGCTTCAGATCTGAGCCAAGTTGTTTTGATTTTCGAAAATAATAAATATGCAAAAGCAGTTTTTGGTAAATTTGACGAAAATCTCGCTTATATCGAAAAAAAACTCGAACTTAGTATTCATCCGCGTGGTAATGAAGTCTTAATCCGTGGAAATATTTCTGTTATAAAACGTGCGCAATATGTATTGCAGCAGCTTTATGAACGAGCCAAAACACATCAAGAGCTCACTTTATCAGATATAAAAGGAGCGATTTCTATGGCAAATATACCAAAGAAGCAGAAAGAAGACACAATAGCACACAAATCTGCAACGAAACGTATACCAGCAAGGTTGAGTACCCATAAAAAAATAATTCATGCAAGAACTCCAACACAAGACGCTTACATAAGCGCTATGGAGCATACTGAACTTGTGTTTGGTATAGGACCAGCAGGAACAGGAAAAACGTATCTTGCTGTTGCTCATGCTGCAATGCTTCTAGAACGCGGTATCATTGAGCGAATTATTCTCTCACGTCCGGCTGTTGAAGCTGGAGAACATCTTGGTTTTCTTCCCGGTGATCTCAAAGAAAAAGTCGACCCATATTTACGACCACTTTATGATGCTCTTTATGATATGATGCCCGCTGAAAAAATAGAACGCATTTTAGCCTCTGGTGTCATAGAAATTGCTCCTCTCGCCTTTATGCGCGGACGAACACTTGCCCATGCCGCTGTTATTCTTGATGAGGCACAAAATACTACACCCATGCAAATGAAGATGTTTCTCACACGTCTTGGAGAAGGAACGCGTATGATTGTTACCGGTGACGTAAGCCAAATTGATTTGCCTATAGGGCAAAAATCAGGTCTCATTGAAGCAATTCGCATTCTTTCAAATGTAGAAAGTATCGCAATTGTGCATTTTGATGAAAAAGATGTTGTACGCCATCCACTTGTTGCTGCTATCGTTGGTGCTTATGATCGTGATTCAGAAATACAAAATAAAAAAAATCATTCGCATGCGATGCATTAAAAAATGAATTTGATTCATCATGATTATTATTGATATAATGATTAAAAGCGCAGGGTGGAATGATGAGAAAATGCTCTATAATATCACTGAAAAAGCATTAATGACAACTATGCATCATGTTTCATTGGCAAATGTTGTAAGCGAGATTAGCTTGCTTTTTACGAATGATGAACATATGGCACAAATCAATGCACAATGGCGCAACAAAAACAAATCTACTAATGTATTATCCTTTCCTGCTTTTCCACTTAAGGCTGGAAATCGACCTGGTCCCATGCTCGGTGATATTATTATTGCCCGAGAAACTGTTGTTTTCGAAGCAGAGAAAGAAGGAAAAACATTTCAAGACCATTTAACACATATGATTGTTCATGGTATCTTGCATCTGCTTGGTTATGATCATGAAACTGATGATGAAGCATATAAAATGGAAAAGCTCGAAAGAGAAATTCTTCAAAAGCTTTCCATAAGAGATCCTTACGCATAATTGTCTATCAATGATAAAATTTAACTTTTAAAATTAATATTACAAGCATACCATTTAAAGCCTCTTATTTATCTATTATAAGAAAGAAAGTTTAGAAGATTTCAAAACCATGGACAACAAAATAAATACACAAAATAATAGTCAAACATCTTCTAACAATGAAAAAAAATCTTCTCAACAGACGAATCATACAGAAAAATATTCTCTGATGAATCATTTATTTTCATTCTTACGTGGTCGTAATTGTGCACCTACGTCACTGCGCGATGATCTTACCGTTGCCCTCACGACTAACAATGAAAAAGATACCGCCCCCTTCTCGCCTGAAGAACGTACTATGCTGCATAACATTTTACGTTTACGTGAAGCACGCGTGGATGATGTTATGATACCTCGTTCTGAAATCGAAGCATTAGAAATAAACACTTCACTTGGAGAAACCCTTAAATGTTTTGCAAAAATTGGTCATTCTCGCATACCCGTTTATGCTGAAACTTTAGATGATCCGCGCGGCATGATCCATATCCGCGATATTCTTAACTATATGATTCGCTTTATTATCAATCCAACAAAAACCGAACAAAAATCCGATTTTCTTCAATTAAACCATACAGACTTACATACTCCAATCGGTGAATTGGACTTGATCCGAACAGTTCTCTTTGTTCCCAGTTCTATGCTTGCAAGCAAATTATTAACACGGATGCAAACTACACGAACTCAAATGGCTTTAGTTATTGATGAACATGGAGGAACAGATGGTCTCGTTTCAATGGAAGATATTGTTGAGTTAGTCGTTGGGGATATCGAAGATGAACATGATAATGTCGACAATGCTATCGTACGTGAACCCAATAATAAATGGCTCGTTGATGCAAGAACTGAACTAGAAGATGTGGAGAAAGCTCTTGGTCCTGATTTTATCGTAGGGGAATATGGTGATGAAGTTGATACTATTGGTGGTTTGATCGTCTCCATTCTTGATCGCATTCCTGCCAAAGGTGAAATTGTTGAAGCTGTACCTGGCTATAGATTTCGTATTTTAGAAGCTGATAAACGCCGGATTAAACGGTTGCGCATTTTTCGCATTCCAAAAAATGAGAATCTTGAAAACAATGCCATCCCTAAAGAATAGTTCAGCGTTTTTACACAATTTCATTGTTTTTTTATTCTCTGTTACAGGCTGGAAACGCCAAGCATGGATATTTCTGTGTGGTGCTCTTACTTCTTTTGCACTTCCACCCTTTTATTTAACACCTCTTTGCTTTTTAACTTTCCCTCTCTTTATTGTTTTACTGGACTCAATACAAGCCACCAAAAATAATAAAAAACATTTTTTTACTTACGCTCTAAGCTGTGGAACCTTTGGTTTTAGTTATTTTATTTGCGGCCTTTGGTGGCTATGCAATGCTTTGTTAACAGATCCAGATTCTTTTGGTTGGGCCGTCCCATTAGCCATTTTAGTCCCTCCACTCTACCTTTCTCTTTATTGGTTTTTTTCTGGTTTCATTGTCGGTTTATTATGGACAAAAGGAATAGCACGCTTTTTTGTTTTAGCCTTTGCATTAGGATTGTCCGAGTGGTTGCGTGCGTTTTTATTCACAGGATTTCCATGGAACTCTCTTGGCTATACAGCCATGCCAACCCCAATGTTCATGCAATCTGATGCAATCGTGGGACTTTACGGAATGAATATTCTTGCTGTCTTAGCCTACAGTTTGCCAACTGTTTTACTCACAGATGAAAAAAAGAAAGTGGCACTTTCTCTTTGCTTATCACTTATCTTCATTCACTGTGGTTTTGGGTTTTATCGTCTTCATACTATAGAAGACACAGCTGAAGATCAAAAAAGTGCTTATTGGGTGCGCATTGTTCAACCGTCCATCCAACAAAATATAAAATTGCGTGATAATACACGAGAAGCTATGTTGGAAGCGCATATGAAGCTAAGTGCAACACCAACAACCGATCAAAATTCAGAACCCGATTTTATCGTATGGCCTGAAGCTTCCGTTCCTTACCTTCTCTATGATCAATCATCTATCACAATGCACATCGCCTCTCTTTTAAAACCTAAACAATGGGCTATTGTTGGAGCAATACGCGCCAGCAATGATCTACCTTATTCCCAAACACAATATTTTAATACAATTGCAGTCATTAATGCTCAAGGTAATATTTTAAATACTTCCGATAAACTTCATTTGGTTCCTTTTGGTGAGTATCTTCCTTATCAGAATTTATTGAAAAAAATTGGATTGCGCACCCTTGCCGATAATATTGGTGGATATAGTGCTGCAAGTGTGCGCAAAATTGTTACAATGCCAAACGGATTTTCTTATCTACCCTTGATTTGTTATGAAGCAATATTTCCCCATGAAATGACTTTCAAAGGCTCCCCGCCTCAAGCAATTATTAATATTACAAATGATGCATGGTTTGGTGTAACACCTGGACCCTATCAACATCTTCAACAAGCACAGCTTCGTGCCGTTGAACTGGGAATTCCCCTCATACGGGCAGCCAATAATGGCATATCAGCTGTTATTGATTCTTATGGACGAATCGTTGTAGCTCTTCGACAAAATGCTGTGGGCATTATTGATTCACGAATTCCATCATCCATTACCCCTATAGGAAGCAATGAATACAGAACTTTCTCTACTTTTACCTTATTCATCCTTATGCTATTGTGTCGTATTGGTTTTGGTTTTACAAAACAGCTTAAATGATTCAAGTGCCCTTTGTACGGTATTATGTTGCGTGTACCAGTAATATTGGGAAAAAATATTACATATTGTTTTAATTATATGATAAATCAACTGCGCATAAATATGATGTTGGTTTAGAAGAAAAATGCTGGAAATAAAGAGTTGCATTATGACCGAAACTAGAAAAAAACCTGACCCTATAGATATCTATGTTGGAACTCGTATCCGTTTACGTCGTAATATTTTAGGACTCACTCAAGAGAAACTAGGTGAAAAATTAGGAATTACTTTTCAGCAAATCCAAAAATATGAAAAAGGAACAAACCGTATTGGTGCCAGCCGTCTTCAAGCGATAGCGGAAATTATGGATGTTCCTGTTTCTTACTTTTTTGATAAAGGACTTACCTCCCAACAAGTAGAAGGTTTTGCTGAAAGTGAACACAATTTTATAGACTTTTGTTCTAGCAGCGAAGGGATTCAGCTCATGCGCGCTTTTACAAATATATCTGATGCTAAAGTGCGTCGAAAAATTATTGACTTGGCAAAAGCACTTTCTGAGGAAGATTTGACAAATAAGTTATAAATTAAAATTATATCTTTTCTCTTTTATTCATATACATTTGCATTGACTATTTGCTGTAGAATTAGCAAATGGTGACGACTTTAGTAAGCAATTGATTAAATCGTTGGTTTTTTTTTGAAGGAGTTCCTATGCCGCATCAAGATTATCTTTTTACGAGCGAATCGGTATCGGAAGGACATCCTGATAAAATTTGTGATCGTATTTCCGATGAAATCGTTGATATGATCTATAAAGAAGCTGAAAAGACTGGTACTGATCCATGGTTAGTACGCGTTGCATGTGAAACTCTCGTCAGTGTCAACCGTGTTGTTATCGCTGGTGAAGTGCGTGTTCCCGATACGCTATTAAAAAAAGATAAAAATAAAGAATTCATCTATGATAAGACTGGCTTTCCACTCATTAATCCTACACGTTTTCGTACAGCAGCGCGCCGTGCTATTCGTACCATTGGCTATGAACAAGCAGGATTCCATTGGAAAACTGTTAAAATTGATGTTCTTTTGCGCCCACAATCAGCTGATATAGCAAGAGGGGTTGATAATGCTACGGATCGGCATGGTGAAGAAGGAGCAGGTGATCAAGGCATCATGTTTGGATATGCTTGCCGTGAAACACCTGATCTCATGCCTGCGCCAATTTATTATGCGCATAAAATTCTCAAACTTCTTGCCGCAGCCCGTCATAAAGGAGAGGGAGAAACTGGAAAATTAGGACCAGATGCTAAAAGCCAAATAACCATACGTTATAAAAATGGAAAACCGATAGAGGTCACATCCATTGTTCTTTCAACGCAGCACCTTGATGAAAGTTGGGATTCCAATAAAGTGCGTACAGTGGTTGAACCTTACATTCGCCAAGCTTTACATGACATTCCCATTTCAGCTCAATGTAGTTGGTATATAAACCCAACAGGAAAATTTGTCATTGGTGGTCCTCAAAGTGATGCCGGATTAACGGGACGCAAAATTATTGTGGATACTTACGGAGGTGCAGCACCCCATGGAGGCGGTGCTTTTTCAGGAAAAGATACAACAAAAGTTGATCGTTCTGCTGCCTATGCGGCACGCTATCTGGCTAAAAATATTGTTGCTGCTCATTTAGCAGAAAGATGCACCATTCAACTCTCCTATGCAATTGGTATTGCACAACCTTTATCTATTTATCTTAATCTTCATGGAACAGGAAAAGTCGATGAAAAGGTTATTGAAGAAGCCATCCGCAAAATAATGGACCTTTCACCTACCGGCATTCGAAAACATCTTGACCTCAATAAACCTATTTATGCAAAAACAGCTGCCTATGGTCACTTTGGTCGTAAACCAAAACACGATGGTTCGTTTTCATGGGAAAAAACTGATCTCGTGAAAACGCTTCAAACAATGATCCAAATCCCATGATTAAACATAATATACGTAAGAGTGAAGCATTTTTTGGACGCCGACAAGGAAAACAACTTCGAAACAGTCAGCTTACACGTATACAAATGCTTCTCCCCAGTTTGAATATTGATTTAAATGTCCCTCCTCCCTTAAACCTTACATCTTTATTTTCAAGCAAAGTAAGAGAAATTCGACTTGAAATCGGTTTTGGTGGAGGTGAACATTTACTTCATGAAATGGCATATTTTCCAACAACCGGTTTTATCGGTGTCGAGCCCTTTATCAATGGCATGGCAAAAATATTGTCGTCTCTTGAACAGCATCAAAACCATCAAAATCGTCTTCGCCTCTATAATGATGATGCTACACGCCTTCTGGATTGGCTCCCTGATAACTCGCTTGATGGAATAGACCTCTTCTATCCTGATCCTTGGCCGAAAAAGAAACACTGGAAACGACGCTTCATCAATATAAAAAATCTTAACCGTTTTTCTCGTGTTCTTAAAATAGGGAAATTTTTTCGCTTTGCTAGCGATATAGACAGTTATGTAAACTGGACTTTGTACCATTGTGCACAACATGATCACTTTGAATGGAAAGCAGAAAGCCCTCAAGACTGGAAACTCCCTTATCCACTATGGAGCGAAACCCGCTATGAAGCAAAAGCTCTCCGCGAAGGACGAACGCCTGCCTATCTTACCTTTATCAAGAAATAAATGATCAAGCGCTTTTCTCATAAACAACTTGAAAAATTTTGAATTTAAGAGTATCAATAGTTAAATTCTTGGTCTTATGATGAAGAGTGGGCCGTTGGACCCGCTCTTTTTTAATATCATAAAACTGATGAAACCAACTTGGATAAAATTTATGAATGAAGTTGAAAAAATAAGCAATCTTGACGAACCGCGCCTGTTTGAAGAAGATGGTATCGAAGCACAGGTTGCTGCTCTTGTCATACCACTACTTAAACCTTTAGGTTTTCGTTTGGTTCGCGTGAAACTTCTTGGTCAAAATGGTTTAACACTTCAAATTATGGTTGAACGTGCCGATGGTTCTATGACCATAGAAGATTGTGAAACGGTTAGTCGAACTGTTTCTCCCCTCCTTGATGTACAAAATGTTATTGAACGCAAATATCATTTAGAAATCTCATCCCCTGGAATTGATCGTCCATTGGTAAGAAAATCTGATTTTTTTCATTGGCAAGGGCATCTTGCAAAAATTGAAACCAAAATAACAATTGATGGGCGCCGAAAATTTCGCGGGACACTTACAAATATCACGCAAGATGGATTTATTTTAAACACTGATAAAGCTGCTTATGGAGAAGCCATGTATACCCCTATTTCCTTTTGTGATATTATAAATGCGCATTTAGTGCTTACCGATGAGCTTATTCGCGATGCATTGAAACAAAATAAAGATTTAAGTCAACAATTCATTGCCGAAGAGAACGCTAACGACTCTATACAGACGCTCAATTTCAAAAAATAATATCACTGGGAAATACCCATCGTGTGGCACAAAGAAGGAGAAAATTGATGGCTACAAGCGCTAACAGGCTTGAGATTCTGCAAATTGCAGATGCTGTTGCACGTGAAAAGTCAATCGACCGTGAAATTGTCATTTCTGCGATGGCTGATGCTATTCAAAAAGCAGCACGTTCTCGTTATGGTCAAGAAACCAATATTCGTGCTGAAATCAATTCTAAAACAGGTGAAATTAAATTACAGCGCCTGCTTAAAATCGTTGATGTCGTTGAAGACTATACAACGGAAATTACTTTGTCTGATGCTCTCAAACGTCAAGCAGAAGCAAAAATTGGTGATTTTTTTGCTGATCTTTTACCTCCTATGGATTTTGGACGTATCGCAGCACAATCTGCTAAACAGGTTATTGTACAAAAAGTACGCGATGCAGAGCGTGATCAGCAATATGAAGAATTCAAAAATAAAGTTGGTGAAATTATTTCTGGTACAGTTAAGCGTGTGGAATATGGTAACGTCATCGTTGATCTAGGGCGCGGTGAAGCTATTGTGCGCCGTGATGAATTAATTCCTCGTGAATCATTCCGCTATGGAGATCGCATTCGTGCTTTTGTCAATGATGTACACCGTGAAACGCGTGGGCCGCAAATTTTCCTTTCACGCACCCATCCCCAATTTATGGTAAAACTTTTCACTATGGAAGTACCTGAAATTTATGATGGTATTATAGAAATCAAATCTGTTGCTCGTGATCCAGGCTCACGGGCTAAAATCGCCGTTGTTTCACGCGATGGTTCCATTGATCCTGTTGGAGCATGCGTTGGAATGCGAGGAAGTCGTGTACAAGCTGTTGTTGCTGAATTACAAGGCGAAAAAATTGATATTATTCCTTGGTCGCCTGATGCGGCAACATTTGTCGTTAATGCACTGCAACCTGCTGAAGTTTCTAAAATCATCCTTGATGAAGATGCTGAACGGATTGAAGTTATTGTGCCAGATGATCAACTTAGCCTTGCTATTGGACGACGTGGGCAAAATGTTCGCTTGGCTTCGCAACTAACAGGATGGAACATTGATATTTTAACGGAAAAAGAAGAATCTGAGAATCGTCAAAAAGAATTTACTGAACGGAGTAAATTGTTTATGGAGGCCTTAGAGGTTGACGAAATGATCGGACAGGTTATGGCATCAGAGGGTTTCTCTTCTATTGAAGAAATCGCCTATATTGATCTTGAAGAAATTGCTTCTATTGATGGTTTTGACCATGAAACTGCTAATGAAATCCAAAGTCGTGCCCGCGAATATCTTGATCGGCAAGAAAAAGAGCTCGACGAAAAACGTAAAAAACTCGGAGTTTCTGACGAATTGCGAACACTTCCTGGAATGACAAGTGCTATGTTGGTTGCTGTAGGTGAGGATGGTGTAAAAACGATAGAAGACTTTGCTGGCTATGCCGTTGATGATTTAGCTGGTTGGAGAGAACGTAAAGAAGGTCAAACACAGAATTTTTCTGGTATTTTAACCCCTTTTGACATTACACGCGCAGATGCAGAAGCTATGGTTTTAGCCGCACGTGTACAAGCAGGCTGGATAGACCAAGCTGATCTTGTTACAGAAAGTCCTGTAGAAGATGAAAATTCTGCAGAAAATGAAAAAACAGATGATTTGGATGTGGATACACTTTAAATGAATGAACGGACTTGCATTGTAACCAGAAAAAATGCTTCAGTACAAACACTGATCCGTTTTGTTATTGGTCCCAATAACCAAATTGTTCCTGATCTTAAAGCGAATTTACCAGGGCGTGGCGTTTGGATTTCTGCCCATCACGCTGTTATTGAGAAAGCAATCAAACAAAAAGCTTTTCATAGAAATTTTAAAACAGATGTTGAAGTTGCACCAAATCTTGTGCATGTTGTTGATACGCTTTTACTAAAAGCCGCTCTTTCAAGCCTTTCCATGGCGCGAAAAGCGGGAGCAATTGTTATGGGAGCAACAAAGGTTGACGCTGCTATCCGCTCTGGTAAAGTTATTCTTGTACTTCATGCTAAAGAAACAACAGAAGATGGGAAACGAAAAATTGCACAGGCCATCCATTCAATACAACAACAAACAAATCGGACTATAAAAACCATATCTTTATTTACAAGTGATGAAATGCGAGTGGCTTTTGGCTCTAATCCTGTAATGCACGCGGCCTTACTGGACACAAAAGCTGCTGGAGGATTTCTCAAAACAACATGTAAATTGATCAGCTATCGTGACGACAAGCATAGTAAGTCTAGTGAGATGACGGCACAAGCCGTGAAGGAAGTACAATGAGTGAAAATAACAACGACAAAACAACCGTCAAGAAGACACTAACTCTCAAGAGGTCTGTCTTGGAAACGAGTACGGTTAAACAAAATTTTAGTCATGGCCGTACGAAGGCTGTCGTTGTCGAAACCAAGCGGCGTAAAATTACGCGACCTGATGAAAAATCTGAAACCCTACAGCCCATTACAAAGCCGCATGTGGCTTCTCAGCGCTCTAAACCACGTTTTGAGGAAAAAAAGCCTCAAGAATCTGTAGCCAAAAGCAATCTTTCATCGGCTGAAATGGAAGCAAGACTTCGCGCATTAGAAGAAGCACATATCCAAGAAAGAATAACGCGAGAACAAGCCGAAGAAGAAGCAAGGCGCGCTAAAGAGCGTGAAGAAATTTTACAGCAAGAAATTAAAGAAAAAGAAATACATCTCCAACAAGAAGAAGAAATATCGCCAGTACAGATTCCACCTGTTCCCCCTCTCATTGAACAGACAGATATTCCTATTGCGCCTAAACATACAACCGTGGTTGAAAAACGCAAAATAGATGACAATAAAGAGGAAGAACGGCATAGTCGACGTGCTAATCCTGCTAAGTCAGACATACGTATACCCAAAGTTGTCAAAGGAGCTGATGAGCGGAGACGCGGAAAGCTAACTCTGAATAGTGCACTGGATGAAGAAGGAAGCGCACGTGGGCGCTCAATGGCTGCAATGCGGCGTAGACAGGAAAAGTTTAAGCGTGCACAAAATCAAGAACCAAGAGAAAAAATTTCTCGCGAAGTTGTTCTTCCTGAAACGATTACCATTCAAGAGCTCGCACAACGTATGACTGAGCGTTCTGTTGATGTGATTAAATTCTTGATGAAACAAGGACAAATGATGAAACCGGGCGATGTTATTGATGCAGATGTTGCCGAACTCATCGCTGTTGAATTTGGCCATACTGTTAAACGTGTTTTAGAATCTGACGTAGAAGAAGGTATCTTTAATATAACAGATAATCCTCAAAACATGCAGCAACGCCCCCCTGTTGTAACCATTATGGGCCATGTTGACCACGGAAAAACTTCTCTTTTGGATGCTATTCGTAAAGCAAATGTTGTTTCTGGCGAAGCAGGAGGTATTACGCAGCATATTGGTGCCTATCAAGTAGAACAAAACGGTCAAAAAATTACCTTTATTGATACACCAGGGCATGCTGCATTTACGGCTATGCGTGCACGCGGAGCGCGTGTTACTGATATTGCTGTTCTCGTTGTAGCCGCTGATGATAGTGTTATGCCTCAAACGATTGAATCAATCAATCATGCGAAAGCTGCTGGTGTCCCTATCATTGTTGCTATCAACAAAATTGATAAACCAGCTGCGAATGCACAAAAAGTGCGTACAGAACTTCTACAACATGAAGTGTTTGTTGAAACTATGGGTGGAGAAACTTTGGACGTTGAAGTTTCTGCTAAAACTGGTCAAAATCTTGATAAACTTCTCGAAGCTATCCTTCTTCAGGCTGAAATGCTTGATCTGAAAGCAGATCCTCAACGAACTGCAGAGGGCGTTATCATTGAAGCCAAATTGGATCGCGGACGTGGGTCTGTTGCAACAGTTCTTGTTCAAAAAGGTACATTACACCCTTCTGATATTATCGTTGCCGGAAATGAATGGGGTCGTGTGCGTGCTTTGATTGACGACCATGGCCGCCATGTCAAAGAAGCCGTTCCTTCTACACCAATTGAAATTTTAGGCATGCAAGGAACACCACAAGCCGGAGACCGTTTTGCTGTTGTCACACATGAAGCAAAAGCACGTGAAATTTCTGAATATCGTCAACGATTAGCACGTGATAAAGCTGTTGCGCGGCAAACTGGTTCACGTGGTTCTCTTGAACAAATGATGACAAAATTGCAAACGACTGGTGTTAAGGAATTTTCTCTTATTATAAAAGGGGATGTGCAAGGATCAATTGAAGCAATCGCTTCAGCATTGGAAAAACTCGGAAATGACGAAGTTCGTGCGCGTATTGTACATTCTGGTGCTGGAGGAATTACCGAAAGTGATATTTCTCTTGCGGAAGCTTCTAACTCTGCTGTAATTGGCTTTAATGTTCGAGCCAATAAGCAAGCACGTGATTTTGCTAAAACACAAGGAATTGAAATTCGTTATTATAACATCATTTACGATCTTGTTGATGATATCAAGGCTGCTATGTCTGGATTACTCTCACCAGAACAGCGTGAAACATTCCTTGGTAATGCTGAAATTCTAGAAGTCTTTAACATTACAAAAATTGGAAAAGTTGCAGGCTGTCGCGTTACAGAAGGTAAAATAGAACGAGGAGCCGGTGTTCGCCTTATCCGCGATAATATCGTTATTCACGAAGGAAAGCTGAAAACACTCAAACGCTTTAAGGATGAAGTCAATGAAGTGCAAAGTGGTCAAGAATGTGGAATAGCCTTTGAAAATTATGAAGACATGCGTGCAGGAGACATCATTGAGACCTTCCGTATCGAACATATTAATCGCACATTATAAAATAATCCAATAACTTTACTCTGTTGTGAAATGAGAAAAGTTATTAGGTTTTATACGCAATATCTCTTTTTCCTTATCTAAATGGTCAAAAAAGAGATCTTGTAGCAAGGATAAAACTTTGATGAAAAATGCAGGGCCATCACAACGGCAACTTAGAGTAGCAGAGCAAGTACGTCATGCAATAGCGCATATATTACAGCGTGATATTTTGCTTGATGATATCTTAAAAGATATTGTTATTTCTGTCTCTGAAGTACGCATGTCACCAGATTTAAAAATTGCTACTTGCTTTGTATCACCTCTCAGCACTCTTAAAAATGCTTCTCATACCGATGTTGTTGATACCCTCAATAAACGTAGTCGTTTTCTCCGTGGAGAAATCAGTCATGCGTTGCGACAAATGAAATATATGCCAGAACTGCGTTTCCGACTTGATAATAGTTTTGATAATTTTTCAAAAATTGATGCCCTCCTTCGCTCGCCTGAGGTTGCACGCGATCTTCACCATAGTGATACAGATGAGGATTAAAGATATGGCGCGGCAACATAAGAAAAAAGGGCGTCCTGTTTCTGGCTGGGTCATATTTGATAAACCAAAAGGAATGAAATCAACAGAAGCTGTTTCACAAATCAAATGGCTCTTCCATGCTCAAAAGGCAGGACATGCGGGTACACTTGATCCTCTTGCTTCTGGTCTCCTTCCCATTGCATTGGGCGAAGCAACCAAAACCGTCCCTTACGTGATGCAAGGCAAAAAAACTTACCGTTTTCATATTGCTTGGGGGCAAGAGCGCTCAACAGATGATCTAGAAGGAGAAATAACCAAAACATCTCTCAAACGTCCAACTCGAGAAGAAATACTTGCTCTTCTTCCTCAATATACAGGTATTATTTTGCAAACACCTCCACAGTTTTCAGCAATCAAAATTGCCGGAAATCGTGCCTATGATTTAGCGCGTGAAGGGGAAGTTGTTGAAATTCCGCCCCGTGAAGTGGAAATAGAAACTTTCAAGTTATTAGAAATGCCTACCAAAGAGCATTCTGCCTTTGAAATAACCTGCGGAAAAGGAACTTATGTGCGCTCTTTAGCACGCGATATGGGACGTGATCTCGGTTGCTATGGGCATATTGCTGATTTAAGACGTATTGCCGTCGCACCTTTTGATGAAGAAGATCTCATTACATGGGAGGAACTAAAAGCAGCCATTCCGCCAAATAAAAACACTACAGAGGAAAATAATCGTTCTTTTGAAAAAAAATTCACAACACTTGATGGGCTCTTAATTGAAACGAGCGCTGCATTGGATTGCCTCTTTCATTATACCCTTAATGAAACCCAAGCACAAAGAGTTATGAAGGGGCATTCTATACCCTTGTGTCATCACAAAGTACCTCTTGATGAAGATGAAATTTGTGTCCTCTATAAGGAACAACTTCTTGCTATCGGCACCCTCGACAAAGGTCTATTTAAAGCAAAGCGGATTTTTACAATTTAATCGATTCTTTCCCCCTTTTGCGGAAAAATCATTTTTCTCTCTCAAATAAAGAAAATGTTTTGCTTTTCATTGTCTCCATTTTTCTTATTCACATCAAAAATTAAGTTAACGATACAAGCCAACACCATCATACACTTTGTCCCCCCTAATGTCACAACAGTCCTTGCATTTAAAAAGATTCATAAGCGGCATGTTATATCCCTTTTTCAATCTCTTTTTACTTACACATTAACCTCCGTTTGTAATGAATCAGCGAATGATTTGGATGGATTCAACCTAAACACATTTAAAATGAAATAATCCTAAGATATCTAGACTTTTACATTCAATATAAAAAACAGTTATTTATTCTTATAATCAATGTGTTGGAATCATATGCATTGCATCCAACCTTAAAAACTCAAGAATCTATATCATGTTAAATCACTCATTTGATCATTACAGTACACACCTACATAATCTCTTTTTGGCGAAAAGAATTGTTTCGAATAGAAAAACTCAAACCTTAGGATTTAAACACATTGTAAGGATAATCCCTTCCAACTATCTATCCAATAAAAATTGATCGTTGACCACCTAAAAATGACATCATTATGCTTACAATCGATTATTCTAATCATAACGAAAGCACGCAAAGGTTTTGTAAAAATATCTGTAAAGAATAAGAAATTGTCAAGCTAGGGACTAGCTTATCGTTGTTTTTTGTATCGAATAAAAAGCTGGTATATCTCTTCATTCCATGGTTGGTATATTTTTTATTTCATGACTTTATTTATCTGATAATACTATATTTCTTCTCTTGCTTATAAAGCAATATTCAACCCTAATACTGTAACATTTTTGAAAGAAAGATTAAAATGGTTGGTATTTTGTAAACAGTTTCAACCTTCTATTCCAGATATGAGTAAAGATATATCTGGTTGAGTAATATTTAAAAGGATAAAATAGCTTCATTTTGAAAAAATATGCAAGCAAAAACAAGCTATTTTTCATCTTACTATTATCCCTTTCATTCGACTCTAATTTTTAAATAATAGGGATTACGCTTTGTCTTACGTTTTTATTTTTCTCGCTCTTTTAATATGATTATTTCTCACTCAAAATAGGACGCCTAAAATAAAAATTGTTGTGCTGCTTATTCACATGCTTTTTTAAGAAACATTTCTCAATGCATTCGAACCTATTTCACAACAACGCTCGTAAAATATATAAAATTCATTGCGCATGGCCCCATCTTTACGCTTAATAAAAATATAAGCCGGTATTATCATTCTATTTTCTAATTTAAAGTGTCGTAATAAACCTTGGTACTCGAAATAGTTTATTAGAAATCCTCCTTTTTCTATCATACCCACTCTTACTTGTGACGTACAAGAAAATGGTTTTGATTGATGCAATATAAAGTGAGATAAACAGATTTGAAATGAGAAAAACTTAAATTTTTCAAGACTATTATTTACCATAAAAAATGATAATTAGTCATTTATTAAGTCAATATATTAACTATTGTAATACCCGTTTTTTTGTTGTTGCACTTATGCAAAAAAATTGATCAAAATAATATTAACATAATTTAATATTTTACAAAAAAACTGTTTTAACCCTAAGGGAGATGATCAGAGGAGACTTTTAAAAGCATCTCATTGGCTTGGGGTATTGTTTGGCGTTCAATCATGCGGTGCACTCTTATACCGTTAGGAGCACAATTTAAATGACGCAGACGCTTATTGACTTCGGCATCCGCTTTTGTGCGACGATGATTATGGCGTAAATAATCTACCCATGTTGGCATATGATAAGCCTCTGTCCAATATTCAGGTCTTTCCAGATCTCGTAAAAGGACCCACTGACGCGCACCATCGCGTAACCGAATATGGCGTCGACGCGTCATCACTTTAAGAAACTCTTCGAGATCATTTTCATGAATTTGATAATCAATCATTATCATGATCGGGCCACTTCTTGCTTTGAGGTCGAGTAATAATTCCGGCTCTCTAAAATGATCAAGAGGATTTAAATCTATCTGAGGAATTTCTTGAATTCTAAACTTTACCCCCGCAAGAGCACCTAAAATCAAGAATAGAGAACAAATGCTCAAAGCAATTGTTGGAGAATAACCATCAGCCAAAACTCCCCAGATTGCACTTCCAATAGCCATCCCCCCATAAGATGCCGTTTGATAAAGTGCTAAAGAACGAGCTACAACCCAGCGTGGTGTGGAGAGTTGTACAGATGTATTAAACAACGATAATGCCAAAACCCAACATAAACCTGCAGGAAATAAAGCAATATGGCTTATAATCAGTGAACGGCTTATTCCCAATAAAAAGCAAGAAAAGGCAAAACCAATAAATGCACTTGCAATAATTGTTTCTGAACGAAAATGATGCCGTACAAATTCATTAATAATACCTGCTGTCATGGCTCCTAACCCAAAACAACCGAGCAATGTACCATAAAGAAGGGCATTTCCTCCGAGAACTTTATGCGCAACAATTGGCAAAAGTGCTAAAATCGAAATTGCTCCTATACCAAAAAGGAACGCTCGAACCATAATACTTAAGAGATTAGGTGACATCGCAACATAACGCAAACCATCTGAGACAGCTCCTAATAGCCTTTCTCGTGGCAATGAGTTGTTTTCATAATTCGACTTCCAGAAAAACAACGCACCAATAAGAGGAATATAGCTTATAGCATTAAACAAAAAAGCAGCAGATGCCCCCAAAGTTGCAATGATGGCACCACCAATCGCAGGACCAACACTCCGCATCAAATTAAAGCCGACACTATTCAAACTAACAGCAGCAGGAATATTTTCCCTGCTCACAATATCTCCTATCGTTGCTTGCCAAGAAGGATTATAAAAAGCTGTACCACATCCAATCAAAAACGTAAAACATAACAAAAGCCAAGGTGTGAGAAATCCCAGATAGGCTAAAACAGCTAAACTCATGGATATGACCATCATCATAATTTGCGCGCACAACATAATTTGACGCCGATTAAAATTATCAGCTAAGGCCCCTGCCATCAAAGAAAACATAACAAGTGGTAACGTTGTCGCACTTTGAACAAGCCCAACCATGGAATGCGAAGAACTAATCAACGCCATTAACCACCCTGCTCCAACAGCCTGTATCAGCCCCCCTAAATTAGAAATAAGAGTAGATGACCATAAATTTCGAAATACCGAATTACGAAAAAGTTTTAATGTTGAAATGCTCTGCATCTTTTTCCTCCAAATCGGTATTTATCACTTTTGTTACCACATACACGCTCATAATCTTTGTATCAAAAGGATGCATAATTCTTTAAAAAACTTCTCATAAAACTCTATTTAAATCAATATTTCAAAACAAAAGCTTTTATTTAAAGAAAGACTTCAAAATGCTGTTAAGGACTAGTATTTTAACCTTCTTTCCTATATAAGAACGAAAATAGGTAAGAGTCTTCGACTTTTCCTGTTTTCTCACAGACCCTTGCTGAACGACATCTCGGCTATGGGTGTCCTTATGTTTCTTCGTTTTTGGAAAGGATAATACGATGTCGATTACAGCTGAACGTAAACAAGCTCTTGTCGCAGAATACGCAAATAAAGTTGGTGATACAGGATCACCAGAAGTACAAATTGCTGTACTTTCTGAACGTATTTCTAATTTAACAAACCACTTTAAATCTCACAAAAAAGATAATCATTCTCGTCGTGGTCTTTTGAAGATGGTATCTCAACGTCGGCGTCTTCTTGATTATCTTAAAGGAGTTGACCAAAATCGTTATCAGACACTTATAAAGAAGTTAGGTTTGCGTCGCTAAAAGAAAAATGGAAGTGGTATTTAAAAAACATCCATTTTTTCAACGTGTTGCTTTTAATTAAAAATTTTAAAAACTGATAAGTTATTATGGGATAGAACTGCTCATCGTTTCGCATTTAAGCAGTTTACTTCTTTTTTCTTGCAACAAAGATAAAAAGTATGTTGTCCATCCCAGATCTTGGAAGTATGCTACGCGAAACCAGAATGTGAGCAATCAAAGATTTAAACACTGGTCATTAAGGATAAAAAATGTTTAAAACGCACAAGATAGAAATTGAATGGGCCGGGCGTCCGCTCACCCTTGAAACAGGGAAAATAGCGCGTCAAGCTGATGGTGCAGTGATTGCCACCTATGGAGAAACGATTGTCTTAGCTACCGTTGTATCAGCCAAAATCCCAAAACCAGACCAGGACTTTTTTCCACTCACCGTTAATTATCAAGAAAAATCCTATGCTGTTGGTCGAATACCTGGGGGCTATTTAAAACGTGAAAGTCGACCAAGTGAAAATGAAACTTTGGTTTCACGTTTGATTGATCGCCCAATTCGTCCCCTTTTCGTTGAGGGATATAAAAATGATACACAAGTTATTGTTTCCGTTATACAGCATGATCTCGAAAACAATCCCGATATCCTTGCAATGATTGCATCTTCTGCCGCATTGACCCTGTCAGGTGTTCCTTTCATGGGGCCTATAGCCGGTGCCCGCGTTGGCTATTGTAATGGACAATATGTTCTCAATCCTCATATCGATGAAATGCCTGAATCAAAACTTGATCTTGTTGTTGCTGGAACAGAAAGTGCTGTTTTGATGGTTGAATCAGAAGCACAAGAATTACCGGAAGATATCATGTTGGGAGCTGTGATGTTTGGTCACAAAGGCCTTCAACCTGTCCTTGATGCTATCATCAAGCTTGCCGAAGTTGCTGCAAAAGATCCTCGTGATTTTGTTCCTGAAGATCTTTCTGAACTTGAAAAAGCGGTGCAGAAAATGGCAGAACAGGATATACGAAAGGCTTACACAATTACTGATAAGCAAGAACGTTATGCTGCAATTGATGCACTAAAAACAGAAATCCTCAATAAATTTATGCCAGAAACAGAAAAAGACTGTCAATTTAGTGCAGATCAAATTGCAACCGTATTTAAACAGTTGCAAGCAAAAATTGTTCGTGGAAACATTCTTGATACCCAAAAGCGTATTGATGGACGCAATCTTTCTACCGTGCGCCCTATCCAATCAGAAGTAAGTATTTTACCCCGCACACATGGATCCGCACTCTTTACCCGCGGAGAAACACAAGCTATTGTCGTTGCAACATTGGGAACTGGTGAAGATGAACAATATGTTGATTCTTTAACGGGTATGTATAAGGAAACATTCCTCCTCCATTATAATTTTCCACCATTTTCCGTGGGTGAAACAGGACGCCTTGGTTCTCCTGGTCGTCGTGAAATTGGACATGGCAAATTGGCATGGAGAGCAATTCACCCCATGTTGCCAAATAAAGAATCTTTTCCTTATACCATTCGTGCTGTCTCAGAAATTACTGAATCCAATGGATCTTCTTCTATGGCAACGGTTTGTGGAACGTCACTTGCTCTCATGGATGCTGGTGTTCCTCTAGCACGCCCTGTTGCTGGTATTGCTATGGGCTTGATTAAAGAAGGAGAACGCTTTGCTGTTCTTTCTGATATTTTAGGAGATGAAGATCATCTTGGAGATATGGATTTTAAAGTCGCAGGAACAGAAAATGGTATTACTGCCTTGCAAATGGATATCAAAATTGATGGTATTACCGAAGAGATTATGAAAATTGCGCTTGAACAAGCCAAAGGTGGCCGAATCCATATCCTTAATGAGATGGCGAAAGCTTTAACCAGTGCACGTGCTGAGCTGAGTGAATTTTCTCCGAGAATCGAAGTTATGAATATTTCTGTCGATAAAATCCGTGATGTTATCGGCTCTGGTGGTAAAGTTATTCGGGAAATCGTGGAACAAACAGGAGCAAAAATTAATATTGAAGATGATGGTACCATTAAAATTGCTTCTGCTGATGCTAAAACCATTGAAGCGGCAAAACGCTGGATCCATTCTATTGTTGATGAACCTGAAGTTGGTGCTATCTACCAAGGAACAGTTGTAAAAACTGCAGAATTTGGTGCATTTATAAACTTCTTTGGTTCTCGTGATGGACTCGTTCATATCTCTCAACTTGCATCAGAACGTGTCGCCAAAACAACCGATATTATTAAGGAAGGCGACAAAGTTTGGGTTAAGTTAATGGGCTTTGATGAGCGTGGAAAAGTTCGGTTATCAATGAAGGTCGTTGATCAAACAACCGGAAAGGAAATCACCGGTGATAAAGCGATGAATGAAGAAAAGTGCATGGATGAAAAAAAACAACCTGAAAATAAGCGCCGCCGTAAGAAAAAAGAAGAGTAAGCCTTTCTTCTTATCAATCATGAAATGCCATCCCAATATTGGAATGGCATTTTTCTTTGAAAGAGCCCTATGTGTTATTATTTTTGCCTTTTGAAAATCATGAACTCCCGTATCCAGATCCAAGCCAATGTTGGCTGAGTTTCGGTTTAACAGAAGTTCCGGCTCAAAAATGGGCGCAAAATTTAAAAATTATTACGCCTTGGCGACCAGATTTTTTAAAATTTGTCGATACTCAATTTCACTGCTCTCCTCAAATAGATAAAACTTTCAACTATGATGGTGCATTTTTACATTTGAGCAAATATCGTGGTTTTAATCAAAATTGTTTTCTTGATTTATTAGAATGCGTTAAACCCAATGGATGGGTTGTGATCAGTGGGAATAAAACTGCTGGTGCTGCTTCAATGATGAAATGGGTCAAAAATATTGTCCCCATCACCAATAAACTGTCTAAAAATCATGGTCTGGTATTTTGGCTGCAAGTTCCTCCACAAATAGAGAAACAGAATATTGTACAATTGCGCTCACCACCGCTTACTTTTGGTAAATTTCAAACTACTTCTGGTATGTTCTCACACGGTCGTATTGATCCAGGATCTGCTGCGCTTGCTTCTTATATGCTCAAAGTTATTTCTGGAAAAACAGCTGATTTTGGTGCTGGATGGGGTTATCTTTCTCACGTTGCGCTTGAAAGAAGTGAAAAACTCACTGCTCTCGACCTTTATGAAGCAGACTACAATGCTTTGAGAGCAGCAAAACAGCACCTTAAATCCATAACAACTCCTTTTCCAATTCATTTTTATTGGCATGACCTTGTACATGAACCTATCACAAATCTATATGACACAATCATTTCAAATCCACCGTTTCACACACAACAAACAACAGATGTTTCATTAGGAAAAAATTTTATTATAAATGCTGCAAAGTGCTTAAAGCCAAGCGGCAATCTGCTTTTTGTTGCAAACCGCCACCTGCCTTATGAAACATTATTAAAAAATATTTTCCGCACAGTGTTGATACACGAACAACCCCATGGTTTCAAAATTATCGAAGCACGCAGATAAACAGAACAAGCAATAACTTTCAAAGAATAAAACGTGAAAGATCGATATCAGCAGCAAGCTCGCCAATAGATTTTCTCACGTAAGCAGCATCAATTGTAAATGTTGTTCCAGCTTTATCAGGCGCGGTGAAAGAAATTTCATCCAAAACGCGCTCCATCACTGTTTGCAAACGACGTGCCCCTATATTTTCAATCCTTGCGTTTAAATCTACAGCAATATCTGCTAAAGCATCAATTGCATCATCTGTAATTTCCAAATGAACCTCTTCCGTTGCCATAAGAGCGATATATTGTTTAATCAAACTAGCTTCTGGTTCCGTTAGAATGCGTCGTAAATCTTCCCTTGTTAAAGGGTTGAGCTCCACACGGATGGGCAAACGTCCTTGAAGTTCCGGTAATAAATCAGATGGCTTGGAAACATGAAATGCACCTGAGGCAATAAAAAGAATATGATCGGTTTTTATTTGCCCATATTTTGTAGAAATTGTTGTTCCTTCAACCAAAGGCAAAAGATCCCGTTGAACGCCCTCACGCGAAACCGCAACACTTGCTCCACCATCCCTGGTTGCAATTTTATCAATCTCGTCGATAAAAACAATACCGTCATTTTCAGCAACACGAAGCGCCTCTTGAATAATTTGCTCCTGATCAAGGAGTTTTTCAGATTCATCATCAATGAGCGGCTTAAAAGCATCTCTTACTGTCGTCTTACGGACTTTTGTACGACTGCCCATTTTTCCCAAAATATCTGATAAATTCATAATACCCATTTGCGCCCCAGGCATACCAGGAATATCAAAGGTTGAAGCACTACTGCTATTATTATCGGCGACTTCAATTTCAATCTCTTTTTCATCCAATTCACCTTCACGCAATTTTTTACGAAAACTATCACGAGTAGTAGGACTTGCTGTTTTACCAACAAGGGCGTCTAAAACACGCTCTTCAGCATTCACGTGGGCCTTTTCTTTTATTTCATCCCGTTTCTTTTCACGCACAAGAGAAATGGCAATTTCAACAAGATCTCGAATAATTTGCTCAACATCACGTCCCACATAACCAACTTCAGTAAATTTAGTCGCTTCTACTTTAACGAAGGGTGCTCCAGAAAGTTTTGCTAATCGACGTGCAATACCAGTTTTACCAACACCTGTTGGCCCTATCATTAAAATATTTTTTGGCATAACTTCTTCACGCATCGGCTCATCAAGCTGTTGCCTACGCCACCGATTGCGCAGTGCAATAGCTACAGAGCGTTTGGCATCATTTTGGCCAATAATAAAACGATCAAGTTCAGAAACAGTCTCACGAGGGGAAAATACAACACACATTTAAATAGCTTTCTCTAAAGAAGATAATTCTGCATCCAATGTTTCAATCGTAAAATGATCATTGGTGTAAACACAAATTTTAGCGGCAATAGCCATAGCTTTACGAGCAATAGTTTCTGCATCCAAATCCAAATCCATGAGTGCACGCGCTGCCGAAAGCGCAAAATTTCCTCCAGAGCCAATTGCCATAACCCCATCTTCTGGTTCTAAAACATCACCAAGCCCTGTTAGAGCCAAAGTTACTTTCTTATCAGCCACGAGCATCATTGCTTCGAGACGACGCAAATAGCGATCTGTTCTCCAATCTTTTGCAAGTTCTACACAGGCACGCATAAGCTGATCAGGATATTGTTCAAGCTTTGTTTCCAATCTCTCCAGTAATGTAAAAGCATCTGCCGTAGCACCTGCAAAACCAGCAATAACCACTCCGTTCTTTCCAAGACGACGCACTTTACGTGCATTGCCTTTCATAATTGTCTGTCCAAGAGAAACCTGACCATCACCGGCCATCACGACTTTTCCACCTTTTCGTACCGTAATAATTGTTGTACCATACATTATGTCTGGCTTATGTTCTGTCATAAGGAAACTCCTTAATATTAACTTTACTTTTTAATATTGATTTCTTTTCATACAATGTAAAACTCAATTACTATTGTCCTATTTAAGAACATATACAGCAAAACACAATGATTCAGCATAACTCAATTTGTTGAAAATGGAAAAATGATATCATTGTTGTCAATGCAAATTACTGCTAAATAGCTTTATATAAACAGTTTGTGCTTTTTAGAGGAAAATTATGAAAAAAATAGCCATAGGGACCTTAGGTGGAACAATTGCAATGACGGCTGATAGTTTTGGTCACATGCAACCGACTTTAACTTCAGATAACCTCATAAAAAGTGTTCCTGCTTTAAATAACGTTGCTGATATTCATGCACAAACATTAATGCAAATACCAAGTGGATCTTTATCGTTTCAAATGCTTTTTGAAATAATTAAGTGGGCAAAACAACAAATAAACGCTGGTGCAGAAGGTATTGTTTTAACACAAGGGACTGATACTCTGGAAGAAACAGCTTTTTTTCTTTCTCTTTATTGGAAAGAAGCTGAACCTCTCATCATAACCGGTGCTATGCGCATGCCTCATGAAGCAGGAGCCGATGGCCCAGCTAATATTTTAGCAGCCACTCATGTTGCGGCAGCCCCACAAAGTCGTAACAGAGGCGTTCTCGTTGTCATCAATGATACAATTCATTCACCTTATTGGCTCTATAAAAGCCATACCGTCAAAGTCGAAACTTTTCAATCAGGTCTTGCAGGTGTTTTAGGAACTATTTTAGAGGAAAAACTTATTTATTTCAATGATCGAAAATTTTTCCCAAAAACGTTTGATTTTCCCCAAAACCATGATCATCAAATTGCACTCCTCTATTCCTCTTTATCTTCTGATGCACAATTAATGAAACTCTGCCTCGAAAGTGGGTATTATGCTGGGCTTGTTATTGCAGGTTTTGGTGCAGGACACTGTAGTTTTCAAGAAGCAGACCTCGTACAACAATATGCACAAAAAATACCAATCATTATTGCTAGTCGTTGTTGTAATGGCTCCACAACTCGTATAACTTATGGCTATAAAGGCTCAGAAATCGATATGATTGCTTCTGGTGCGCTCATGTCTGGTTATTTATCAGCCGTAAAAGCGCGTCTACTTTTATGGGCTTTTTTGGCGCAAGGGTATTCATTGGAACAAATCCGTGTAGATTGGAATGACTGGACGATAAGCTAACAAAAAATGACCTATTATCTTGAAGAAGAGAGCATGAAAAACAAAATTTACTTGAATACAAAGCCGTTCACATGTCCGTTCTTAATCGATTGCTGCGGCAAAAAAATTCTCGACCAATACAAATGATTGATACGACTATACAAAAAATTAATCAGAAAGATAATCTGGTCAAATCCGTTTCTGACCGATATTCACCCTACCGTGTCTTTACTGCACAACAATGGTCAGAGTTTCGTGCGGATACACCTCTTACTTTGACTTTTGATGAAATTAAGCGTTTACGCTCTATGGATGATCCTATCGATCTTGAGGAAGTTCAACGCATTTATCTTTCTTTATCGCGTTTGTTATCATGCCATGTTGAAGCCGTACAGGAACTTTTTCACAAACGTCAGAAGTTTCTCCATCAAGAAGAGATGAGGAAAACGCCTTTTATTATTGGAATTGCTGGTTCTGTAGCAGTAGGAAAATCAACCACTGCTCGCATTCTTCAAGAACTATTGAAACGTTGGACATCTAGTCTTAAAGTTGATCTGATCACAACGGATGGTTTTCTCTATCCTAACGCAATCTTACAGCAAAAAAATCGTATGAATCGTAAAGGATTTCCTGATTCCTATGACATAAAAAAATTGCTATGCTTTCTTTCTGCTATAAAAGCAGGTGTCGGAAATATTCGTGCTCCGCTTTACTCACATATGACCTATGATGTTCTAGAAAACCAGACAATTGCCATTGACCATCCTGATATTTTAATTGTTGAAGGTATTAATGTATTACAGGTCAGTGATCTTCCTAAAGATGGGAAAGCCATTCCTTTCGTATCTGATTTTTTTGATTTTTCAATTTATGTCGATGCTGAAACAGAAGTCATTCGTCACTGGTATTTGGAACGTTTTAAACGTTTGCGTAAAACAGCTTTCCAAAATCCTGAATCCTATTTTCATCGTTATGCCCACCTCAATGAAAAAGAAGCCTCAAAAATTGCTGAGGATCTTTGGCAAACGATTAATTTAAAAAATTTACAAGAAAATATATTGCCAACACGACCAAGGTCCAATCTCATTCTACGAAAGGGAAAAAATCATTTGGTCGAATATGTCGCACTTAGACGACTATAAGGATCTCATAACTATGCACCACCACCCCATTCATTTTACCTCAACGCGTATCGATAACAGTTGCCCTATCATCTTGGTAAACCAAAGAACTCTTGCCAACTTATCACTTGATGCGTCAACAACAGCATGGATAAAAGTTAATGACTTTACTGGTAAAGCAGGACAAATACTCTTTATTCCTCACGAAACGGGGCATTTAAAAAAAGTTTTATTTGGAATTGGCAATGGTAACGATCCTTTTATCACAGGAGTTCTTGCTCAAAAACTTCCTGCTGGTCAATGGCATTTAGAAGGTACAAACTCTGATGAAATAAATACCTATCTTGGATTGGCATTCGGCAGTTATCAATTTAATCGCTATCGTCAAAATTCTTCTTTCAAATCTTTATCTATCCATGTCAATGAGGCAATTGATCTTAATGAACTCCAACGAATTTATGAAGCTGTCTTCTTTGTCCGTGATCTCATTAATATTCCAGCCAATGATATGAACCCTGATACTCTCGAAAAAGAAGTACGACAACTAGGAAAAATTTATGGTGCTCATGTCCAAAGTATTTGTGGAGATGATCTCTTAACCCATAACTTTCCGATGATTCATGCCGTAGGACGAGCAGGCAGTACTCCACCACGACTGATTGAGTTACTCTGGGGCCAAGAACATCATCCTAAAATAACCTTGGTGGGCAAAGGCGTAACTTTTGATACTGGAGGACTCGATATTAAATCAGCCAATAACATGTTGCTTATGAAAAAAGACATGGGGGGTGGAGCAAACGTTTTGGGATTGGCTAAACTTATCATGGATGCAAAATTGCCTTTCCGTCTACGCGTTTTGATTCCAGCTGTAGAAAATGCAATTTCTGCGAATGCTTACCGACCAGGTGATATTCTCAAAAGTCGTAAAGGTTTAAGTGTTGAAGTAGGTAATACAGATGCTGAAGGGCGACTTGTCCTTGCCGATGCACTCGCCTATGGTGATGAAGAAAGTCCACAATTCATGCTTTGCATGGCTACTTTAACAGGAGCAGCACGCACAGCATTAGGACCAGATCTTCCGGCATTTTATTGTAATGATTCACTATGGGCACAACAAATTTCTGAATCTGCTCACGCTGTTTTTGATCCTCTTTGGCAAATGCCCCTTTGGAAACCTTACCAAGAGATGTTATCATCACCAATTGCTGACCTTAACAATGTAACTGGAAATAGCTTTGCTGGCTCTATAATCGCTGCTTTATTTCTTAATTCTTTTGTTGAAAAAACTGAACATTTTGCGCATTTTGACCTTTATGGATGGGTTCCAAAAGAAAAACCAGGATACCCTATTGGTGGATCAGCACAAACTATCCGTGCCCTTTATAATATTTTTAAAAATGAGTTTTGACACAAATATCCACAAAAATGGACAATTTTGCAGCTTAAAGAATAATTGGTCTTACACTGTGTTCTTGGTTTTATTGGAAGATAAAAATCTTACCAAGACAGTTTTCGTGAGTCTTCTTAAAGGTGAGATGCCCAAAAATGGAAAGCAAAAAAATGATCTCTAAAGACCCAAGGCTTTATGCATTCAGAGATGATCTAGCAGATCAACGTCTTGAAACAGAAATTACAGCTCAGCGCTTTGTTCAAGGTAAAAAAAGACGTGTTAATACCGCGGTCGCCGGACTTTTTAAAGAAAATAGTAAAAACAGTGAAAGACAAACAGAATGCTTATTCGGAGAAGAGCTTCTCATTTTTGAACAAGGGGAAACGATGTCGTGGGGGCAATCACTCAAGGATGGTTATGTCGGTTATATTGATACAAAAGTTCTTTGTTCATCAACCATAAAACAAACACATGTGGTTTCAGTACCACGCACATTTAAATATTTACACGCTGACTTACGTGGACCGATAAGCTCCCCTTTATCTATGGGAAGCAAAGTCAGTGTTGTTGATGAAATTGAAGTCCGTGATACAACGTATTCTATTCTTGAAAATGGAACAGCAATCATTACGAGCCATCTCAGCCCTATTGGACGCGTATATGAAGATTATGTCACAGTTGCAGAAACCTTTATCCGTACACCTTATCTTTGGGGTGGTATCAGCGGTTTTGGAATTGATTGTTCGGGACTCATTCAGCTCTCTATGATGATGACCGATCAAATAGTTTTACGAGACACCGATATGCAGCAAGAAACTGTAGGCAAGCTTCTTACAGACACTGATAAACTTCAACGAGGTGATTTAATTTTTTGGAAAGGTCATGTGGCTATTATGATTGATCATGAAAATATTATTCACGCTAATGGTTTTTCTATGGACGTTATGATCGAGCCATTGGAAGAAGCAATTACGCGTATCGCTAAAAAAAATCAATACCCCATTGCAAAACGTCGCCCAATTCAAGAAATTTAATACATGCCTCCTATAAAAAATTAATTGAATGTTTTTTATTATACAATAGATTGATTTATAAGGATAATTATCCATTATTTACTCTGTGTCAAGCATTCTAAATATCGTAAAATTCTCTCATTTCAAATCGGTTTTTATGTTGAATCAATCAAAATCGCTTGCTTGTTCATCACAAGCAAAATTGATGTATAAGTAAAAATATCCCTTATGAAGGTTCTCAAATGCCAAGAGCTATCATAATAACATTGGGACCAACTTACTCCTTCGTAAGCGTAAAGATAGTATGCTCAATAGATTTTACATTATTTCCATATTTCCATGGGAGCTTTAACGTTATACCATTCACTAGTGCGGCACGAAACGGGTTTTGGAGCATTGCGAAATGCCTCTTTTAAACAAGCTCGTGAATACGCAGCACAATGCCGCTCTACATTACGTAAAGAACGCGCTCCTCTTAATCAAAAGCAACATTTTTGATCTTTTCTTAAAGTTCATACTCATTTAGAAATCTTTATCAATATTCGCCTATCTTTAAATACTGAGAAAACTAATCGACCGTCTTACTGAAGAACTTTCATTAAAATATCATATAGTCAATTATAAATCGTATTACATAACTTAAATAAGAGTTCTTAATATTATCATATTTCACTGTTTCAAATACCTTTATTACAAGTCAATAGAGAAATAAGCGTATTATAAAAAAATGAAAATAAAGATTACTACGCAGATTTATTATTTCTTTTCTATTCAGTTTTATGTTTTTTTAAATATACAAAAATAATATATTCCTTATTTATATACTTACCTAGGTAGCTTTTTCTCCATCTCTCATACCATAGATATGTATGATATATAGTTCTCTAAGAAGTCTTATTTTCATGTTTTCTTTTATATTTAATCATTCATTAACCGTATGTTTTATTTTTTTAAAATTATTTTTTAAATTACATACCACTCTTTTTATTCGTACGTTATTGAACATTTTTTTGATTGGGAAATCGTATAACATCAAGAAAAATAAAACTTATGATTACAAAACAATACGTTATTATATAATATATGTATTACATATGATAATTAGGATTTTGGTCATGTAAAACAATCTCCAATAATAAACACAAAGCGTTCTTTTTTAAAGCATTTTTTGAATTTTTTCTATTATTGATATCTTATGAAATAAATACTCCTAATATCTCTCAGTGCATCTAAGACAATCTCTCAATGATAATCGCGAAAAGTATAAATCCATTATCTACCACCATTTTTATGCTTATAAAGCGTGCAAAGGCATCATTATATACTTTGCTAATTCTCAATGTTGCGATAACCCTTGGCTAGTAGAGAGTGTTCTTTCAGCACGTATTTTATTTCTTTCTTAAATAATTTTAACATGCCCCGCCCCGCTTGGAACATGAAAAAGAATGATTTTGATTAATTTAAAATAAGACAGTTTTGAAATGAGAAAATTTTTTACGACTCTGGACTTCCCCATGCAACATAAAAATTATATTATCATTATAACTCAATATATTGGTTTATATTTAAACAATATTCCCTGCTTATAACACATCAAAGAAGGTGATTTTTCAATACCTGAACCAATGGTTTATCAGCATCAGGCATAGGGTATTTATCAAGATCATTAATAAAAACCCATTCTAAATTTTGCCCTTCTCGTCCTTGTGCAACGCCCTCATAATGGTCACAAAGATACAATGGCATTAAGAGATGAAATGTTTTATAGCTATGACTTGCAAATGTTAAAGGGTGTAAATTATTTGGTTGAACATAAATACCAAGCTCTTCCTCTAGTTCACGAATCAATGATGCTTCCGGAGTTTCATCTTGCTCAACCTTGCCACCAGGAAACTCCCATAAACCAGCTAGTGATTTTCCTTCAAGACGCTTAGTTAGCAAAACACGATTATTCTGATCGAACAATGCGCATGCAACAACAAGAAGAATGGAACTTTTTATATACATATTACTCGCCAATAGGGATCATAAAGATAACTGTCTTTATCTATCATACCCCTCCTGCTCCTAAAAGAACTTACATCCTTCATTTTTTCTGAAAAATAATAAGCTGTTAAATATAAAATGCATCCGTTAACTTCTATAATTGCTGTTGATCATAACGTACTCTTTTGTTAAATCGCAAGACCAAACTGTCGCTGTACCATTACCCAAACCGATATCAACACGAATTGTGATGTGCTTACCTTGCATATAAGTACCTATTGTCTCTTCACAATACTCAGGATCTCGTTCGCCATTGATCGCCACACGATGCTCACCAAACCAAATCATCAATAGATCACGATCGACTTCAACACCAGCCTTCCCAACGGCCATAACCACCCGTCCCCAATTCGCATCTTCACCGGCAATAGCCGTTTTTACAAGTGGTGAATTTGCAATTGACAAAGCAATCGTTTTTGCAGCATCGTTTGTTGTAGCACCAATTACATTAACCTCAATTAAATGACGAGCACCTTCACCATCACAAACAACTTGTAATGCGAGCTCGTGCAAAAGTGCACTCAAGTGCTTTGAGAACACTTCATAACGCGGATCTGTTTTACATCTAATGCAGGGAAAATGTTCTTTTCCTGTCGCAAACAACATAAGCGTATCTGAAGTTGAGGTATCACTATCAACAGTAATTGAATTAAAAGAACCCTCAACTGCCTCTGATAACATGGATTGGAGTGCATCCGAAGAAATAGTAGCATCACTAACTACAAATGACAGCATTGTCGCCATATCGGGTGCAATCATACCAGCACCCTTTGCAATTCCATTAATGGTAACACACTCTCCCCCACAGTCAAAAGTGCGCGTCGCAAGTTTTGGAAATGTGTCCGTTGTCATTATGGCTTTCGCAGCTTCCAACCAATTTCCCTCTTCTGCTGTCTCTGTCATACTTGGTAAAAGATTGACAATACCCGAGGCATCCATTGGCTCACCAATAACACCTGTGGAAGCTATAAAAACTTCATCTTCTCTAACCTTTAAAGCGTTCGCTGCTGCATATATTATTTCATTCGTTGTGTGCTTTCCTTTGCTTCCTGTAAAAGCATTTGCATTTCCAGAATTTACAACAACAGCTCTAGCAACCCCATGAGGAAGCGATGCGCGACAATGCTCTACAGGAGCAGATGGACATTTAGAACGTGTAAAAACGCCTGCCACACTCGCTGGCTCATCGAATATAATCAAAAGAAGATCTGTACGACCTTTATATTTAATCCCAGCTTCAACTGTTGATATCCGTACACCAGATAATGGAGAAAGCTCCTGGATCTTTTGAGGCGACAAAGGAGAGATTTTCAAAACCACAATATGCTTTCTATAAAAAAATGAAATGATTGCAGATCAATAACCTCTCATAGAAAACTGCTAGATTTTTTGAACAAAACCAACCTAGCAAATTATCTATTAAAGAGGCTATCTACTTATTTTCCTAGCTATTCCGTATCTTCTTCATCGGACGTCTCATCGGGAAGCAGCGTCCCATTTTGATGAAGCGATTCCATGATTTTTGTAACATTAGGATCAGGGTATTTCACATCTATCTTGCTACGTAAATCAACAATCAGTTCTTGATAGCGCTTTTTTATCAGCTGTGTCCGCAACATTTCTTTAACATCATCAAATGCAGGCGGTTGTTTTACACGACGATCCTCTAATTTAATAATATGCCAACCAAAAGGACTTTCAACAGGTTGTTTAGTGTATTCGCCAACTTTCAAACCAAATGCGGCATCTTCAAAAGGCTTGACCATTTGACCATGGCTAAAATAACCAAGATCACCCCCAACGGCAGCAGAACCATCTGTTGAACTTTTCTTTGCAATCTCTTCAAAACTTTCGCCTTTATTTAAATGCTTAATGATAGCTTCTGCTTCTTTTCTCGTTTTGACCAAAATATGACGCGCTTTAACCTCATCCTCCTTAGGTAGAGCAGCAACTTCTTGCTTATAAAGAGCTTCCAAATCAGTATCCGATATTTTGTCAACAATCGTCTGTTTAAAATAAAGCTGTTGAAGAACATTATCACGCATGACTGCCATACGTTTATCGTAAGCTTCTGTCTTATCAAGACCTTTTCTTCTTGCTTCTTTTGCAAGTGCCTGCATATCTAAATAAGCTTTTAGAACCATCATACGACGTTGTTCATCAGGAAAACGTGCTAAATTAGGATTTATTTCAAGTGCTAAATCATCCAATTGACCTGCTGTAATATTTTTCCCATCAATAACTGCCATAACATGAGAAGGAGAAATTGCTTTTTCAGAAGCTTTCTCCAAAGTTTTTAAATCATTCGATGGTGAATTCACACCTTCTTGGGCTTTCACCCCTAAACTTGTACTTGCCAATAAAGTTGATGCTAAAAACAGCGTGATAAAGTTGAATTTCATAAATATACTCCTTAAAAGTGAAGGCAGGTTCAAGATTCCAATTTTCTTTACCATAACACTTTATTCTTTAAATATAGAGAAATAAATTAGTAATTTCATTGTAAAAAATATAAAATCGTTCTTTTATCTCGGTTTCTACAACCCTATCTAATGCAAATGAAAAACATGATCATAGAGAAAAATGACATATTGTATCTTCAATTACTTTGTATTGTATCAGTTAAATAGCATACCTAAAGTTGACATAGCGCGCTTAGCCTCTTATCTCTACGTTACAATTAAAATGGAAAATTGCACACCAGCAAGTATAATGGTACCATCTGCATTTCATTATATCTCTAATGATATCAGAAAACTTAAAGAAAATGTAGAGAATGGGGAAAACGTATGAATTACCCAACAAAAGTGACAATAATTAAAAGAAAGGGCCAGTGATGGTCGGTTTAGGTGTTTTTGCACGTAAATTTTTTGGTTCAGCTCATGAGCGACGCCTCAAAGCACTCCGCCAAAAAGTTGCACAAATTAATGCTTTGGAAGAACAATTCGTAAAATTAAGTGATGAGCAGCTTTACCAAAAAACAGATGCCTTTCGTAAACGTCTTAGTGGAGGTGAAAGTATTGATTTGCTCTTACCAGAAGCTTTCGCAACTGTTCGTGAAGCAGCAAAACGTGTTTATGACATGCGTCCTTTTGACGTACAACTTATTGGTGGAATGGTCCTTCACGACTGCGGCATAGCTGAAATGCGTACTGGTGAAGGTAAAACATTAATGGCAACTCTACCAATTTATCTCAATGCATTGGAAGGTAAAGGCGTTCATGTTGTGACAGTAAACGATTATCTCGCCAGTCGTGATGCTGAAACAATGGGGAAAATTTTTAGTTTTCTAGGGCTTACAACAGGCGTGATTCTTCATGATCTTGATAGTGAAGCCCGCCGAGAGGCATATGCATGCGACATCACCTATGCCACAAATAATGAACTAGGTTTTGACTATTTGCGTGATAATATGGCCTTCGATCATAGTCAAATGGTCCAACGTGGACATCATTACGCAATTGTTGATGAAGTTGATTCGATTCTTATTGATGAAGCCCGTACCCCCCTTATTATTTCTGGTCCTCTAGAAGATCGGACTGACTTCTATAACCTTATTGATACATTTATTCCTGCCTTAACTCCAGAAGACTATGAAATAGACGAAAAACAAAAAACAACGACCTTTACCGAAGTTGGTACTGAAAAAATTGAAAAAATGCTCGAACAAGCTGGGCATCTTAAAGGTGAGAGTCTTTATGACATAGAAAATGTCGCTATCGTTCATCATGTCAATAATGCTCTAAAAGCTCATAAACTGTTTGCTCGCGATAAAGATTATATTGTTCGCAATGGTGAGATCGTTATTATTGACGAATTTACAGGGCGAATGATGCCTGGGCGGCGTTATTCTGAAGGACTTCATCAAGCTTTAGAAGCTAAAGAGCATGTTGCTATTCAACCAGAAAACCAGACACTTGCTTCCATCACTTTCCAAAATTACTTCCGTATGTATAGAAAATTATCTGGCATGACTGGAACTGCAACAACAGAAGCCGAAGAATTCAGAAATATTTATGGTCTTGACGTTGTCGAAGTTCCTACAAATTTGCCAATACAACGTATTGATGAAGATGATGAGATTTATCGAACAGCAGAAGAGAAATATCGGGCAATTGTGCGTGATATCCGTCAAGCACACGAAAAAGAACAGCCTATTCTTGTTGGAACAACCTCTATTGAAAAATCAGAACAATTGGCAGAACGTTTGCGAAAAGAAGGCATTACCGATTTTAGAGTCTTAAATGCTCGCTATCACGAACAAGAAGCATATATCATTGCGCAAGCAGGAGTTCCTAGAGCTCTCACCATTGCAACCAACATGGCAGGACGCGGTACGGATATACAACTTGGTGGTAATGTTGAAATGCGCATTCGACAAGAGTTACAGGATATCCCCGAAGGTCCAGAGCGGACAGCTAAAATTGAAGAAATAAAAAAAGATGTCAAGCAACTTAAAGAAAAAGCTTTAGCGGCTGGAGGGCTTTACGTTATCGCTACTGAACGTCATGAAAGCCGTCGTATTGATAACCAGCTTCGTGGACGTTCTGGTCGCCAAGGCGATCCTGGTCGCTCAAAATTCTTTCTCTCTCTTCAAGATGATCTTATGCGTATCTTTGGCTCCAACCGTATGGATGGTATGCTACAAAAACTTGGATTGAAAGAAAATGAAGCTATTATCCATCCATGGATTAATAAAGCCCTTGAAAAAGCACAAAAAAAGGTCGAAGCACGAAACTTTGAAATTCGTAAAAATCTGCTAAAATATGATGATGTCATGAATGATCAACGCAAAGTTATTTTTGAACAGCGTATGGAGGTCATGAATGCAGATGATTTATCAGAAATGATCCTTGAAATGCGTAATGAAGTCGTAGAGGATCTCGTAGAGGCTTATATTCCATCAGGGACATATTCTGAAAAATGGGATGCAAAAACTCTCGAAGAAGAGCTTCAACAACTCTTTAATCTTGAGCTTCCAGTGGAAGAATGGGCAAAAGAAGATGGAATTGCCGAGGAGCAAATTCTAGAGCGTGTATCAGATGCTGTTACAAAACTTGAAAATGATCGTACTGAACGATATTCTCCAGAAGTTATGGCTTATTTTCACAAAGCAGTATTGCTCGAAACTATTGACACGTTATGGCGTGAACATCTGGTAAGTTTAGACCATTTGCGTTCTGTTGTTGGGTTTCGTGGTTATGCGCAGCGGGATCCACTCAATGAATATAAGACAGAATCATTTGAACTCTTTCAAAATATGTTGAAAAATTTGCGCAGAATTGTCACTTCTAAACTTATGCGCTTTGAAATTATTCAACAACCCACAGAACCAACCATGCCTGAGCAAACGGATGCTGTTTCATCCGTTTTTAATGATCAAAGTCAAGAAAATGCTCCCACCTTATGGGCACGATCACAAGAAAATAGATTTGTTAATCCACAAGATCGTGACCCTAACGATATAACCACATGGGGAAAAGTTGGACGTAATGAGCGTTGTCCTTGCGGTTCAGAGAAAAAATACAAACACTGTCATGGAGCCTTTGTTTGAAAAGTAAACTATGCAAATGAATAAAAAGCGAAATTATGAGCAAGAATTGCGCACAGCTGGTTTAAGAGTAACACGTCAACGACGTGTTATTCTTGATATTTTGACGGATACAAATGATCATCCCAATGCATTTGAAATTTTTCAGCGTGCAAACAAAATAGATTCGAATATTTCACTCTCAACGGTTTATCGAACCATGAAAATATTAGAAGGAAATGGAACAATTCATCGCCATAGCTTTAGTGGTGGTCCATCTCGTTTTGAGCAAGCAGATGGGCAACATCATGATCATCTTATTGATATAGAAACAGGACAAGTTATCGAGTTTCATTCTGATGTTATTGAAAAGCTGCAAGAGGAAATTGCAAAATCCCTTGGCTATGATATTATTCATCATCGCCTTGAACTTTACGGAAAAAAAAACTCTTAAAAAAATGATTATATATCATTAGATAAAATACCTCAGGCAAATCAAATTTTATAAAAATTTACCTTTAAAATATAATAGTTTTCATTGGCAAAAAAAAAGAATTGCTTTATTACCTCTTTTTGTATGATGCTATACGGTAATTCATTGCCGATATTATCACAAAAAATCATTGCAAAAAAATATTATAAAAATTGTATTATGAAAAATTAGGCCAATATTATCATGGTTTCTTTGCCACAAGATCGTATGAAACAGCTTGAAAAGCGCTTTGAAATAATTGAAAGCCAAATGACAACAAATCCAAATGCTGAAACATATGTCAAATTAGCTTCTGAATATGCAGAACTACAACCCGTTATTACCTCTATACGCGCATTAAATGCTCTTTACGGAGAGATTACAGAATTAGAAGCGATTATCAACGATAAACAAACAGATATAGAGATGCGTAACCTTGCCCAGGAAGAGCTACCATCGTTATATAAAAAAGGAGAGCAATTTGAAAAAGAACTCCAGATTCTGCTTTTGCCTAAAGATGTTGCTGATGAAAAAAGCGCTATTATTGAAATTCGAGCAGGAACGGGTGGATCAGAAGCAGCACTTTTTTCCGGTGATCTTTTTCGCATGTATGAACGTTATGCCCATGCTCACCATTGGAAAGTAGAAGTTATTTCACTCAGTGAGGGGGAAGTTGGCGGATATAAAGAGATTATTGCTAGCATTTCAGGAAAAGGTGTCTTTTCTAAATTGAAATATGAATCAGGTGTCCATCGTGTGCAACGCATCCCTGAAACAGAGACAGGTGGACGTATCCATACATCTGCTGCTACCGTTGCTGTACTTCCAGAGGCTGAAGATATTGATATTGATATTCGTCCTGAAGATATTCGTATCGACACAATGCGTGCATCTGGAGCAGGAGGACAGCATGTTAATACAACGGATTCAGCTGTTCGTATCACGCATATTCCAACAGGAATTATGGTCGTACAAGCAGAAAAATCACAACATCAAAACAGAGCACGAGCCCTTCAAATTTTACGGGCACGCTTATTCGATATCGAACGACAAAAAGCGGAAAATGAACGTTCAGCTTCCCGTAAGAGCCAAGTTGGTTCTGGTGATCGTTCAGAACGTATTCGTACCTATAATTTTCCACAAGGACGCATCACGGATCACCGTATTAATCTGACCCTGTATAAGCTTGATCGCATATTGGAAGGAGATCTTGATGAGCTTATTCATGCACTCATCTCAGATCACCAAACAGCACTCCTGATGGAAATGGACAATAATTGAACAAATATTCTTTCAAAAATGTCATCCAACAAACTCAAGAAAAATTGCGCATGAAAGGAATTTCTGAAGCCAATCTCGATGCGAAAATACTCATTGAATGGATAACAGGAATAAATGCTGCTGAAAGAATTTCTCAACCAGATATACCTCTATCTTCTGAGCACATTACACAAATAGAACAGGCTGTCCAACGGCGGATTGCAGGCGAACCCGTCTACCGTATTATAGGAGAACGAGAATTTTATGGCATATCCTTCGCTTTGTCTCAAGAGACGTTAGAACCCCGTCCTGATACAGAAACGTTGATAGATCTTGTTCTCCCTTTCCTCAAAAAATATGTCAAAAATTCGAGAAAAATAACACTCCTTGATATGGGGACAGGAAGTGGCGCCATTGCCATTGCCATTCTTAAACACATTCCACAATCCTATGCAGTCGCTGTCGATATTTCTGAAGATGCCCTTAAAACAGCGACAAAAAATGCAAAAAATGCTGAAGTAATACATCGCTTCACACCTCTTCTTAGCGATTGGTTTAATTCTGTCACTGGTCGCTTTGATTTCATTGTTTCCAATCCACCTTATATCCCCGCAAAAGATATCAAAAAACTTGCAAAAGAAGTGCGCTTACATGATCCATTGCGCGCTCTTATCGGTGGAAAAGATGGTCTTGATTTTTATCGTAAGCTCGCCCATGAAGCAGCCAACTACTTAAAAGAAAACGGCACTATCGCTGTTGAAATTGGTTACTCTCAAGAAAAAGAAGTTTGCAATTTGTTTGAAACAAATGGCTTTCAATGCTTAGAAATGCGCAAAGACCTCAGTGGAATACCCCGCGCACTTCTATTTGCATGCAAACATTAAAATTCCCAATCATCATCCGTGGTAGCAACCGCCTTGCCAATGACATAAGAAGAACCAGCCCCTGAAAAAAAGTCATGATTTTCGTCAGAGTTTGGTGATAAAGCTGCCAAAATAGCGGGATTAACACGACAAACCTCAGGGGGGAAAAGAGCTTCAAAACCTAAATTCATTAAAGCCTTGTTAGCATTATAATGAAGAAAAATTTTAACATCTTCCGTCAATCCAAGTGCATCATAAAGATCTTCAGTATATTTGCACTCGATGTTATAAAGGTCAAAGAGCAGGTTAAAAGCAAAATCTTTAATTTCTTGTCTTTTGGCTTCATCAAGCTTTGCAAAGCCCAATTGGAATTTATAACCTATATAATAACCGTGAACCGCTTCATCACGAATGATCAGTCGAATGAGATCTGCTGTATTGGTTAACTTAGCGCGACTGGCCCAATACATGGGCAAATAAAAACCAGAATAAAATAAAAAGCTTTCCAGTAAAGTAGAAGCAATTTTTTTCTTGAGTGGATCATTTGCTTCATAACGTTCAAGTACTAATCTAGCCTTTTTCTGCAAATGAATATTTTCTTCCGACCATCTAAATGCATCATCAACTTCTACGGTCGAGCAAAGGGTTGAAAAAATAGAGGAATAAGAACGTGCATGAACCGCTTCCATAAACGCAATATTCGTCAAAACCGCCTCCTCATGCTCTGTTATCGCATCAGCCAGAAGCGAAATGGCTCCTACAGTGTTTTGAATTGTATCTAAAAGCGTTAGTCCTGTAAAAACACGAATCGTTAATTTACGTTCTTCATCCGTTAAGCTTGACCATGAGGGAATGTCATTGGAAAGTGGAACCTTCTCAGGTAACCAAAAATTCCCAGTTAAGCGGTTCCATACTTCAAGATCTTTCTCATCATGTAATCTATTCCAATTAACAGCACACACAACAGGATTTTTGGTTGTAATCTTTGTCATATGATGATCTCCTATAAACTGCACGAAACACAGCCATCTACTTCTGTTCCACTTAATGCTACTTGCCGTAATCGTACATAATAAATACTCTTGATACCCTTTTTCCAAGCATAAATTTGTGCGCGGTTAATATCACGTGTGGTCGCTGTATCGGGAAAAAATAATGTTAATGAAAGACCTTGATCAACATGCTGTGTTGCAACAGCATAGGTATCTATAATTTTTTCAGGCCCAATCTCATAAGCATCTTGGTAAAAATTCAAATTCGTATTATCCATATAAGGAGCGGGATAATAAACGCGCCCAATTTTTCCCTCTTTGCGAATTTCAATTTTTGAAGCAATTGGATGAATAGAAGAAGTAGCATGATTAATATAGGAAATAGATCCCGTGGGTGGAACAGCCTGTAGATTGCGATTATACAACCCATACTCAACAACTAAATCTTTGAGTTCCTGCCAATCATTTTGACTTGGAATAACAATATTGTTCCGTGCAAAAAGCTCTTGTACAAGCGCAAATTGCGGTTTCCATTCTTTTTCAATATATTTTTCGAAAAAACGCCCATCTGCATAAGCTGATTTTTCAAACCCTGCAAATATTTCTTGACGTTCGCGCGCAATTAAATTGGAAGCACGTATGGCGTGATATGTCACAATATAAAAGTAGATATTGGTAAAATCAATCGCTTCTGGAGATCCATAATAAATCTGCTCACGCGCTAGAAACCCATGCAAATTCATTTGTCCCAAACCAATCGCATGACTTTCGGCATTGCCTTTCGCAATGGAAGGTACACAAGCAATATTGCTCATATCCGAAACAGCAGTCAGAGCACGAACAGCAGATTCTACGGTCTGTCCAAAATCAGGACTTTCCATTGCTTTGGCAATATTCATGGATCCAAGATTACAGGATATGTCACTTCCAATCGTGCGATACGTTAAATCTGTCTCCAGTTCACTCGCCTCACTCACCTGCAAAATTTCTGAACATAAATTGCTCATACTTATGCGCCCAGCTATCGGATTCGATCGATTAGCAGTATCCTCAAATAAAATATAGGGATAACCCGACTCGAATTGAATTTCCGCTAGTGTCTGGAAAAAAACGCGTGCACTTATTTTCTTTTTACGAATCTTTGCATTATCAACAAAGGATCGATAATGCTCCGTTAAAGAAATATCGCTAAAGGGTTTACCTGTAACACGCTCAATGTCATACGATGAGAAGAGATACATATCCTCATTATTCCGTGCAAGCTCAAAAGTAATATCAGGAATAACGACACCAAGCGAAAGCGTTTTGATTCTAACTTTTTCATCAGCATTTTCACGCTTTGTATCCAAAAACTTCATAATATCTAAATGATGAGCATGCAAATAAACAGCTCCAGCCCCCTGTCGTGCCCCAAGCTGATTGGCGTAAGAAAAAGAATCTTCCAAGAGTTTCATCACCGGTAAAACACCTGAGGACTGATTTTCTATTTGCTTAATTGGCGCTCCAGCTTCCCGCAAATTGGTCAAACAAAGCGCCACACCTCCACCACGTTTTGAAAGCTGCAAAGCCGAATTAACCGAACGACCTATCGATTCCATATTATCTTCAACACGTAGCAAAAAACACGAAACCAATTCACCACGTTGTTTTTTGCCAGCATTTAGAAATGTCGGCGTTGCTGGTTGAAAACGTCCTGTAATAATTTCATCCACAAAACTTTCCGCAAGAGCTTTATTCCCTTGTGCCAAATATAAAGCTACAAGACAGACGCGATCTTCATAACGTTCAAGATAACGTTTCCCATCAAAAGTCTTCAGTGTATAGCTGGTATAATACTTAAACGCGCCTAAAAAGGTAGGAAAACGAAATTTAAATGCATAAGCACGTTTAAAAAGCTTTTTAATAAACGAAAAATCATAAAGCTCAAACAAAGCTTTTTCATAATAACCTTCTTCTATTAAGTAATCTATTTTTTCCTTCAAGTTATGAAAAAAAACTGTATTTTGATTAACATGCTGAAGAAAATATTGCCGCGCAGCAAGCCGATCCATATCAAATTGAATATGACCATTTTCATCATAAAGATTAAGCATTGCATTCAACGCATGATAATCAGTAACCTGATCCGATTTCTGCGATTGTCCTATACCAATTGTTTCCAAAATCTTTCCAATCCCTTTTTTACATAAATAACATCTTCATCAGTTCCACGCAGCTCAAAACGATAAAGGCAAGGGACACAACATTTTTCAGCAATAATTTTACTTGCTAAATTATAATAGCGACCAAAATTACGATTCCCACCGCCAATAACACCACAAATTAATTTTCGGTTCTCAGATTCATTAAGAAACTGGACAACGGCCTTTGGCACGGCCCCTCTTCCTTCGCCATCTGCATATGTAGGAACAACCAATACATAAGGTTCACCAACCAATGCAGAAGGCTTTTTTTTATCAATTTTGAAGAGTCGTTGACCAAGCTGCGAGACAAAATGTTCTGTATTACCCGTTGCACTCGAATAATAAACAATAAGCCCCATTAAGCACAAAGACCACTAATCATATCTGGTCTAAAACCAGACCAATGATTTTCACCACAAACAACGACAGGAACCTGACGATACCCCAGAGATTGAACAAAACTATATGCTTGTTCATCACAGGAAATATCAACAACACGATAATGAATGCCTTTTGCATCAAAAGCGCGGCGTGTAGCATCACATTGGACACAAGATGGTTTACTATAAATAGTGATCGACATTTTCTTCAACTTTCACAATTCCAAACAATCAACCCTGAAAGGTCAATCTAATAATTTTATAGGTACTCAAGAATAACAAAAAACAGAAATTGTAAGCAAAACATGTGGTTATTTTCAAATAATACACAGCTTCTTAAACATAACAGAATTCCTCATCAAATAACTTCAAAAACTATGATGAGAATAAGCGATTATTCTACAACTTAAATGGCAAAGCCCCCTAGTTATAAAACAATCTTTTGCTTGCATTACAATTCCCTCCTGCTGTCTAAAAAACTAACGTTCTAAACTACCGTTTTTCAAGAGCTCTGTTTACTCTTTTACGGCAAAAATCAATTACAAAAACGAAAGGGAATCCTTCCAAAAGAGATTCTTCAGTAAAAATACTGCTATACCTTTGGCCAATAAACTCTTTACAATAATGGAAATAACTTAGATACCAAACGAAACACACTAACACCCTCTCTTGTGCTTATTTAGAATCACCAATCATTTTGATACTATATATAGTATATACTCTCTCTCTTTCGTCAAGGTGAATTCAATTATTATTTTTAATTTTCCACGATCTTCCCACTAAAATTTTCAGTACTCAAAACTATGTAATAATATAACATTTTGTTGACAAACGTTATATTATTACATAGTTTCCAAAATAATAAGCAACGATGGTAAAAAATATGGATCTGCACTTCAATAAGACAACATTAGGCTATAGGAATAGAATAGCAATAAAGAACTTTTCAGCAAAGTTAAAAGCTGGTTCATTGGTTGCAATAACAGGTGATAATGGCGCTGGAAAATCGACACTGCTAAAAGCCATCGCCGGATTGATTAAACCTCTTAAAGGAAAAATTACAAAACCAAAAAAAAGCCGCATTGCTTATCTTGCTCAGCAATGTCATGTAGATCAAACATTTCCAATTGATGTGAAAACGCTTGTAAAAACAGGACTGTGGTCTTTTTGTGGATTATGGAAAAACCAACGCCCTTATGATTCTAAGATTCAGAATGCGCTTGAAATGGTTGGACTCTCAGCACTTGCCACCCGTTCGCTTGAAACATTATCAGGTGGGCAATTACAACGCGCTCTTTTTGCACGTATCATTGTACAAGATGCCAATATTATTTTGCTTGATGAACCTTTCAATGGTGTAGATCATAATACCCAAAAAGACCTTCTTGCACTGATCACATACTGGCAACAGCAAGGACGCACAATTCTCACAGCACTCCATAACCCTCTCATCGTGCAAGAATTTTTTCCCCAAATGATTCAAATTGATCAACAAAACGCCTTTTATGGAGAAACAACACAGTTTTTAAACAACACCCTTCATCACGTTATGCCACCTCTCACATCCAATTCTTTCCCTATTAGCGCACAACAAAAACAAAATCTTCTCATTAATGATCCTCTCTTTCTTAGGTTATAAGACGTGTATGCATTTTTTCTTGCCCCCTTTGTTGATTTCCAATTTATGCAAAACGCTCTTATCGGCTCTATTCTTCTCTCTATTAGTGCTTGTCCTGTTGGTGTGTTTTTGATGCTCCGTGGAATGAGTTTGACAGGAGATGCTATCTCTCATGCCATTCTTCCTGGTGTTGCAACTGCTTTTCTCATTTGTGGCTTCTCCCTTATATCTATGACACTTGGTGGTATTTTTGCTGGCATTATTGTTGCTTTAGCAACCATTTTGATTTCACGAAACAGCTTTCAGAAAGAAGATGCATCCATGACCGTCTTTTATCTTATTGCACTCGCGGCAGGTGTTATTATTATCTCACTGAAAGACTCAACTATTGAGCTGCTTCATCTCTTATTCGGATCGGTTCTTGCACTTGATGCACAAGCCCTTTGGTTAATCACTACTATAATGCTGATTACACTATGCAGCCTTTGTATTTTTTGGCGTGCACTCGTTTTAGAAAGCTTTGACCCCCTCTTTTTTAAATCACTCTCTCCATTGAGTAAATATATTCATATTTCATTGCTTGGACTTGTGGTGCTGAATCTAGTTGGAGGCTTTCAATCACTAGGAACATTACTTTCCGTTGGCATTATGATGATTCCAGCCATTACAGCCCGTTTTTGGTTTTCACGGCTAGGCCCTATTTGCGCGCTTTCCACTCTTTTTGGAATCATTTCTAGCGTAGGTGGTCTCCTTCTTTCTTTTCATCTTTCACTTCCCTCCGGCCCTGCTATCATCATTACCGCAGGATTTATTTATCTTGTTTCCTGTTTGATAAGTCCACGTGGCTTTATTGTAGCATGGTTTCCCCACCTCTTTTATACCTCCTCACTTTAAGGAAAAAAACGTGCCTAAATTTGCTCAAAAATTTGTTCTTCTTGGAGCTTTATTGCTTGCCCTTTCTCCATTTTCTGCTTCTGCACACAATAAAATCAAAGTTGTTGCGAGCTTTTCCATTCTTGCAGATCTCATAAAAAATGTAGGAGACAACCATATCTCTATGACCACTTTTGTAGGTCCCAATGCGAATACCCACACTTATGAACCTACCCCTCATGATGCTCAAGCTCTTAGAAATGCTCAAATTATTTTCATCAACGGACTTCATTTAGAGGGGTTCATTGACCGCCTTATCACAGCAAGCGGTACAAAAGCACTTCTTGTCAAAGTTAGTGATAATATACCCCCTCTCGAAATGAAAAAACAAGAACATAATGCCCATCATCACAGCGTTATTGACCCACACGCTTGGCAAACAATTCCCAATGTTGAAATCTATGTGAAGAATATTGCTGCTGCTTTTTGTAAAATTGATCCACAATCCTGCACCAGCTACAAAAAAAATGCCGAAACCTACATCCAAAAACTTAAAATAGCACAAGATACCCTGAAAACAAAAATTGCTACCATTCCTAAAGATAAACGTATCATTATCACATCTCATGATGCCTTTGGCTATTTTGCCAAGGAATATGGTTTTACTATCCTTGCTCCTCAAAGTGCTTCAACAGAAACTGAAGCAACCGCAGCCGATGTAGCCAAGCTTATTAAACAAATTAAAGCGAATAAAGCAACGGCCCTATTCGTTGAAAATATCTCTAATCCTCGTCTCATAAAACAGATTGCAAAAGAAACAGGTTTAACAATTGGTGGAACACTTTATTCTGATGCATTGTCAAACAAAAATGGCCCTGCAGCAACTTATCTCGATATGATGGAACATAATGTGAATACCATCATTGATGCTATCACAAAACATTAAGATCTTCTATAAAAGAGATAAAAAAGAGTTCATAAAATCGTAAGTCTATGGTTATGTTACTAATGATGCCCCAACAGCTATAATTGATAACATTGATATGAAATAAAGTTACTTTTACAGAGAAATTTATACTCTATAGATTCTAAGATAGATAAAGTAAGTAGATTTATTGCCTCATGGTGCCCAAACTATTAGCAGTAGCATTCTATTTTTCAATGCTTCTTTTACAATAACTCTCGACACTTGAAAGATTCATAAGAAGAATTTTGTGTCTCTTTCTTAAAGTATTTTTATCTATCCAACTTCATTTATAACATGCAAGTAGAATTGTGTATGAATAAAAACCACTTGAAGAAAAAATGCCTCTTATGAAGAGTCTCAACACAATAATTGTTGCAATGTTGGAGACTGAAAGAGAGTATGATGATGGCCCAAGCTTGTATTTTTATACGCATAAAGATGGCAATACACAATGGATTTTATGTTATACTATTTATAAACGACTGCGTGAAAAAATAGTTTGAACAACCTAGCAAGATATTTTTTTAAAAAAGTGCGTAAATTGGCAACCCAACAGCCTTCTGTTTAGGTATTCTGTTTTGTATGAGAGATGCAATTTTATTCAACGAACGTAAAAAAATGTGCTCGGCAATGCTTAATCGCCATTATGTAAGAGACATTGGCTTAGATGTTTTTGAAAATCGCAATACTAAATTAAAAGATGAGGCTAAAGATAAAATCTATTTTTTATTTGATGCTTTCATATTCTGCCTAAATTAAGCTGTCTCCTCATTTTAGAAATTACACAAAGCAGATAAGCTTATTCTACTTTAGCATACAAAACTGAATACAGCACTGAACCGTCTTCATATTTGTCTCAAACATACTGCTGTATAAAGTTTAGGTTGATTTATAAGCAACAAAAAATCACGCGCTTTATAAGAAAATAATATCATAAAACCATTAATAGACTGGCAATATATTGAAAAAATATACCAGCTTTTATAAAATGCTTTGCAAAACAATAATATAACTGCCTTTGTCCCTACTGATTCTTATAGGTGTTCGCACCAATCCCTTATGTTATATTCATAAAGATCTGTTTTAGAATGATCTATAGGCAATTTTTAACTCAAGAATATAGAAAGATCGATGAGATGTTACAGATGTATTTCATCTGCTTTTATCGCTAAAAGCAATGAAAATTCTAAAATAAGCACACCTTCTATCTCTCAGTGATTTTTTGCAACTTATCAGATACCCTTGCTGAGAATTACATAGTGATTTACATGAGAAAAAATAAACTTGCAGCATGCGCGCATAGGTTTCTCTCTAATTTATGTGATTGGTAAAAAAACAAATGCTTCTTATAGGAGCTCTGAAACTATTTTAGATCATATGGCCAGCAGTAAAATAGAATGCGCCTATTCTCGTAGAGACTATTTAGAACAGCGTCGTATTTTATGGATCAAATAGACTTCTTATGTTAGCGATCAAAGCTCAGATATGGGGCGCATCCTCCCTTATCTATGACTCATTTTTTCTCTCTATTTCTCTCATTTACTTTTATAATACACATAAATTATTACATCAATAAACATATGATAATATGTTGTTTTTTATAACAAAATTATAAATGAGTAAAAATTGGTTAATAAAGATTTATTCTATATTGATATTTTTTTATAATGAAAATGATGTTTGAAAATTATATTCTTCTTATAGACCATGAAAATGTAAAATTTCTTCATATAAATGTTTTGACATTCTCAGCGCCACGGAACAATGGATCATTACCAAAACTGTTAAAATTTTGTTTTTAATCCCATCGGTTACAACCTGAGTTTGTAAATGTAATTGAGCAAGTCAAAACACACCATTATCATGACGCAGCATAAAAGAGAGTCGTATCACATCAATTAATGCTTACTTATTATTTGTGCGCTTTCCTGTGTTTTTATTAAAAGTATGAAAATTCTGATGAGCAACTGTGAAACTTAGTTTTTGACCATAGTCGTGTGTCAAGCGTTCTTTTATTTCAATCGTAAAGATGCTACCATTCCAACGCGTTAAAACATGGCAACCTGTTCCAATAGGCTTGATAAGCTCAATTTTTGTGTGAAAGACAGGCCCTTTGTCTGGATGTTCGCCCAATAAGATGATCTCAGGTCTGAAGGCTAAAAGATCAGTTTCTTCGCCATAAGAAAATGAATGCCCTAAATGTTGTTCTAAGACATGGCGATCAAGAAAATTCATAGGAGGAGAACCAATGAAATCAGCAACAAATGTTGTTGCTGGAGTATCGTAAATTTCCATTGGTGTTCCAATTTGCTCGATAGCTCCTTTATTCAAAACCACTATTCTATCAGCTAATGTCATAGCTTCTAGTTGATCATGGGTAACATAGAGGCTCGTTGTTCCTAATGAACGCTGTAGTGTTTTTATTTCAATACACATTTGCGCCCGTAATTTTGCATCAAGATTTGAAAGAGGTTCATCAAAGAGAAAAACACGGGGTTGACGTACAATCACACGCCCCATTGCAACACGCTGACGTTGTCCTCCTGATAATTGTCGTGGTTTACGATCAAGAAATGGTTCTATCTCCAAAAGCTTTGCAGCATGTGCGATACGTTTTTTAATTTCTTCTTTAGGAGTTTTACGATTTTTAAGACCATATTCTAAGTTTCCACGAACTGTCATATGGGGATAAAGGGCATAATTTTGAAAAACCATAGCAATATCACGATCAGCTGGTTCACGATCATTGATACGTTCGTTATCAATGCATAATTCACCTGAGGTGACTTGTTCAAGTCCTGCTATAATACGTAATAAGGTTGATTTTCCACACCCTGAAGGACCGACAAGAACAAGAAGCTCTTTATCGGCAATAGTTAAGTTTAAATCATCAATGACCAGAATGCCGTTGTCATACTGTTTTTTTATATTTGATAACTGGATTATGGCCACAATTACTTCTCCGTTTCAATAAGGCCTTTGATAAAAAGCCGCTGCATGAAGATAACAACAAGAACAGGGGGAACCATGGCAACAACCGATACTGCCATGAGTATATTCCATTGAGGATCATGTTGAAGTGATTCGACAATAAGCTGTTTTAAAATAATAAGGATCGTTTGATGATTTTGATCCGTTGTGATGATAAGAGGCCAGAGATATTGTATCCATCCATAAATGAACATAATGATAAATAAAGCAGCGATATTACTTTTACTAAGAGGAAGAAGAATATCCTTAAAAAATTTAACTGGACCTGCACCATCAACACGTGCCGCCTCTAAGAGTTCATCTGGAACAGTCAAAAAAAACTGGCGAAATAAAAATGTAGCGGTTGCAGATGCAATAAGTGGAATAATCATTCCACTATAGGTATTAACCATCCCCAATTTTGCAACAATCTCATAGGTTGGAAGAATACGAACTTCGACAGGGAGCATCAATGTAACAAAAATAAGAACAAAAGCAGTTTTTCGGAAGGGAAAGCGCATGTAAATAATTGCATAAGCAGACAAAAGTGAAATAATAATTTTTCCAATACTAATCCCAAGAGCCATAATGAATGAATTCATTAAAAGTGGCCAGAGGTTGGGCAAACCCAGCTGTGCAAGGCCATCACCAAAGATTGTTTTATAATTTTCCAGAGCATATTTCCCAGGCAAAAGAGGAAGTGTTCCTGAGGTAAATGCTGCTGAACTATGAGTTGATGCAATGATAGCAACATAAACTGGAAAGCAAATAATGATAATACCAACAATGAGCGTTATATGGGTTATAACTTTCAAAACAGGGCGATTTTCAACCATAATTTGTTTCCTAATATTGTACACGGCGCTCAATCCAGCGAAACTGGATAAACGTTAAGACAATAACCATCAACATCAATAGTGTTGATTGTGCTGCCGATGCACCGATTATTTGATTTCTAAAGCCATCATCATATACTTTATAGACGAGGATGCTCGTTGCACGCGCAGGACCTCCAGAAGTTGTATTATCAATAATACCAAAAGTATCAAACATAACATAATTGACATTGACAATAAGAAGGAAAAACGTCGTTGGTGAAATTTGTGGGAAGATCACAGTCCAAAATCGTTTAAAGGGACCAGCACCATCAATGGCGGCTGCTTCTATTTGAGAACGCGGAACAGACTGAAGACCTGTAAGAAAAAAGAGAAAATTGTAAGAAATCTGTTTCCAGCTAGCCGCAATGACAATAAGAAGCATCGCTTGAGTGCCATTAATACGATAATTCCATAAAACCCCTATTTTTTCGAGAAGAAAAGGGATAATCCCAATAGTGGGATGAAAGATAAACAACCATAATATACCGGCCAATACTGGAGCAACAGCATAGGGCCAGAGCAAAAGCATTGTATAAGCCTTTTTTGCACGGATGACACGATCAACACAGACAGCTAAGAGAAGTGATATTGTCATTGAAGCGACAGTAACTGAGATGGAAAATACTGCGGTTGTAAGAAGCGATTGCCGATAAGTAGGATCAGAAAGAACGGTTATATAATTTTCAAGACCAATAAAAGTTGTTGTAAAGCCAAAAGGATCTTCGCGTTCAAAGGATGATTTTATTGCCTGAGCAGCAGGCCAAAAGAAAAACAAAAAAGTCACAAGGAGCTGAGGAAAAAGCAACCCGTAAGAAAGGAGACTATTTTTAAAATATGCATGCTTTTCTTGCATTCGTAGGGCTCTTTAAATGTAGAGACTTTAAAAAGATAAACAAAAAGGACTCAACGATTTTTGTTGAGTCTTTAATGTTTAACAATAAAACGAAATTAATGATTGGATTTTTCAAATTCACGCAAGAGTTTATTTCCACGTTTAACGGTTTCATCTAAACCATCTTTCGGTGTTTTTGAACCACGAAGAACAGCTTCCAACTCTTGATCAAGAATAGTACGGATTTGTGGTAAATTACCAAATCTTATACCTTTCGAATTAACTGTTGGAGGATTAAGATTGATCTGTTTAATAGCTATATCAGCACCTGGCGTTTTTTCATAGAAATGTTGTTTTTTGCTTAATTCATAAGTCGCTTTTGTGGTTGGAAGATAACCTGTTTCTTGATGCCACCTTGCTTGATTTTCTGTTTTTGAAAGAAATTTAAGAAAAGCGGCTGCCCCTGCATATTCCTTTGGAGTATGTCCCTTAAACGCCCAAATAGAAGCTCCCCCAATAACTGAATTTTGCGGCGCTCCTTCTGCATCCTTATAGTATGGTAGCATACCAACCCCCACATTAAACTGAGCTTCAGAAACAATTCCAGCATATGATCCTGAAGATTGCATTAAAATTGCACAATTTTGTGCCATAAACATTGGTGTTGAATCTAATGCGCCAGCAGGACCACCATAGCGGAAAATACCTTGATCAGACCACTTTTTCAAGTCAGCCCACATACGCACTTGTAAAGGTCCATTAAATGTAAGTTCTGAATCAAATCCTTTAAAGCCATTTTCCTTCGTTCCAAAAGGAACATTATGCAACGCTGAAAAGTTTTCTATACCAATCCATTGAGCTGCATAAGTCATTGTAAAACCACACGTTGCCGCTTTAGTTTCAAGAATTTTTTTGGAAAAATCTTCTATATCTTGCCACGTTTTAGGAGGCTGTTCTGGATCAAGCCCTGCTTTTTTAAAGATATCTTTGTTATAATAAAGGATTGGTGTTGAAATATTGAATGGCATAGAAACCATACGCCCCTGTTCATCGGAGTAATAGCCACTAATAGCAGGAAAATAATCTGTAGGATCGAACTCTTGTTTTGTATCAGCCATAAGTTGATAAAATGGATAGATTGCGCCTTTTGCTGCCATCATAGTTCCAGTACCAACGTCATAAATTTGAGCGAGCACCGGCTGTTTCTTTCCACGAAATGCTGCAATGAGTGAAATCAAACCCTCTTCATACTCACCGCGATATGAAGGAATAACTTTATATTCAGATTGACTCGCATTAAAATCGTTAATGAGACTTTCAGTTTCCTTTCCTAGTTCACCACTCATAGAATGCCAAAAGCTAATTTTTGTCTGCGCGAAACCTTCTGTTATTCCCGCTGTTGTTATTATGATAGCAACCGTAGCTACTATGGAAAGATAAAAACGACTCATGATTCACCCTTTCTGAAGTGATGGAATACAAACTACCCCTAAATTTATAGTATCACACATGAACATGCCATGCCGATTTTATTATAAAAATATGCTGGATCATTTAAACAGGAACCACCAAAAGGTCAAATGAATTTGTTTAGATTTATTCGTTTTCTTTTATAAGCTTTCTTATGTATTCATGAGTCATTCGATTGTAAATATTTAAAAAATGAGAAGGTTTAAATAAACAAGGAAATAGGTAAAAAGATATATATCGTAAATGTTATTCAATGACTATTGTAATATTTGAACTTACTTTTTAAAAAAAGAGTTGTTTATTATTTTGTTATTTGTCTTATAACTTTCGATTTATGCCTTAAAACGGTGTTGATACTACATTGAACAAAGAGATAAATAGACTTTTTCTTAAAATGAAGAAAATTATTTTAAAGTATTTAATGGCCTCCTTCCCTGATAATGGGGTCATGCCCTTCATGCAAAACAAAACGGCTTTGTCTTACAAAATTTTCATGCTGTTAAAAAATCTTTCAATACATCTATATCTCATGATAGCTTCTATAAAATGGAATATTAAAGTCCCTCCACTAAAGTGTATAAAACTTTTTGCACGCCATCATTCTTATGCTTCAAAAAGTGAAAAACAGCACCACTCTATGAACCCTCATGCTTCAACAAGTCTTGCATTTGAGAATGTTTAAATGAAAATTTTTATTCTTTTCTCACGAGATATTTATCCACACACCAAGCCTACTTGTAATGTGCAAGTGAATGATTTTGATTGATCCATTGTAAAAAGATTTGAAATGAAAAAACCTTATATGTTAAGAATTCTCATTCAACATGAAAAACTATTAATTATCATTATAAATTAATGTGTTATTGTTACGTGTAAAAAAATATTTCTTGTTTTCTTCCATTAAGCTCGCTTTATGAAGGTACAAGGATTTCTTTTATAAGGTATATATTTTTTACCTTTGTGCTCGCAATGTCAATGCAAGATCAGGTTGATCTGTCGTAATATAATGTACAGACATATCAAGCCAATGTGATAACCGAGCTTTTCCATTAATTGTCCATACCCCTACAATAAAATCAGCCTCAAGAGCTGATTCAATAAAATCCTGTGTAACAATAGAGCCATTTAAACTTAGATCAGTATACCCCAATTGTTTCCATTCAGAAAAATGACGGTGCATATCACCTTCAAAATTATCAACACATGGACCAGATGGTATTCCTGCCTCAATAAAAGGACGAAGAACTAAAGGATCAAAACTAATTGCAGAAACCCGTTCTGTTAAATTGCGGCTTTTTATGAGCGCAAGCGCTTTTTGAGATAATATTGTTTCACGCTCCACTTCACCACATGTTTTGATTTCAATATGTAACGCAACATTCGTTGGTGCTAGAAGATCAAGCACCTCTTCTAATAAAGGAGGTGCTTCTCGGCTACCTTTCACGCAGAGTTGTTTGCGTGTTTCATTATCAATGTCGTGAATATATCCCTTTTTGCCAACCAATTGGTCTAGATGAAAATCGTGAAAGACAACCACCTCACCGCTTTTTAGCAAATGAACGTCGCATTCAACTTCATCAACACCTAACGCTATAGCATTATTAAATGCCGAAAGGGTATTTTCAGGATAAAGATGAGCTCCTCCACGGTGTGCAACAATTTTTTTCTCAGACATGCAAAATTTCATACTTCTCACTTTTCAATATATTGACGTACAGATTTTCAGATAAAGACTTATATCAACATGAAAATGCACAATAATTTTTAAATATTTTTTCTACATTTTTCTGAATATCAAACCCTCAGTCATATTTTATTCTGAAAAAGGCTTATCCTTCATTTCAATTATTCCCATTCAATGGTACCAGGAGGCTTTGAGGTTACATCATACACAACACGATTAATTCCTCTAACTTCATTAATAATACGTGCTGCTGTCTTACTTAAAAATGCCATATCATAGGGATAAAAATCAGCGGTCATTCCATCTACAGATGTGACAGCGCGAAGAGCACAAACAAATTCATAAGTGCGATCATCCCCCATAACACCAACAGTTTGAACTGGAAGAAGAACAGCAAAAGCTTGCCAAATTTCATCATAAAGTCCGGCCTTACGGATTTCCTCAAGATAAATAGCATCTGCTTCGCGTAAAATTTCTAATTTTTCACGTGTTACAGCACCTGGACACCGAATTGCAAGGCCGGGACCTGGAAAAGGATGGCGACCAATAAACTGCTCCGGTAGCCCTAACTCTCGCCCTAGCGAGCGAACTTCATCCTTAAAGAGCTCACGCAACGGTTCTACAAGTTTCATCTTCATCTGTTCTGGTAGTCCACCCACATTATGATGGCTTTTAATGGTTACCGTTTCACCAATAGCAGACACACTCTCAATGACATCTGGATAAAGTGTTCCTTGTGCTAAAAACTCTGCACCTCCTATTTTTTTCGTTTCTTCTTCAAAAACTTCAATAAAAAGGCGACCAATTGTTTTGCGTTTTTTTTCTGGATCTGTCTCACCTTTTAAAGCATTAAGAAACACATCAGCAGCATTAACGTGAATAAGCTCTATATTATAGTGATCACGAAAGAGCGTGAGAACTTCTTCAGCTTCATTCTTGCGCATCAGCCCATGGTCTACCAAAATACATGTCAGTTGATCTCCTATGGCTTCATGAAGGAGTACCGCTACAACAGATGAATCCACTCCCCCTGAAAGACCACAAATCACACGACTTTTCCCAACTGTTTGTCGTATTGTCGCAATTGCCTGCTCACGATAAGAAGCCATTGACCAATTACCTTTAATAGCAGAGATCTTATGAACAAAATTTTGCAAAAGTTTTGTACCATCTGGTGTATGGATAACTTCAGGATGAAACTGTACCGCATAAAAATGCCTTTTCTCATCAGCAATAGCCGCATAGGGAGCACCTTTTGAGGTTCCTATGACACGAAAACCTTCTGGTAAAGCTGCCACACGGTCACCATGGCTCATCCATACTTGATAACGAGAACCTTTTTCCCACACTCCACCAAAAAGGGCACTCTCTTCTTGAACTTCCAAAAAAGCGCGCCCAAATTCACGCTCATGTCCAGCTTCAACCTTTCCTCCAAGCTGAATACACATGACTTGTTCACCATAGCAAATACCCAGAATCGGAACACCCGCCTCAAAAATTTCCATTGGAGCACGCGGAGAGCCCTCATCAATAACGGAATAAGGACTCCCTGATAAAATAATAGCTTTAGGATTTATGCGGCGCACAGCTTCTAAAGCCAATTGAAAAGGAGTAATTTCACAATACACTCCCATTGCTCGTACCCTTCGTGCAATAAGTTGTGTAACTTGTGAACCAAAGTCAATAATAAGAACAGTGTCTGGATGTGATATGCTCATAGAAAACCAATCAACAATTGTAAAAGAAAACTCATGAGAGTTATGATTCAATCTTTCTCTTTTCACAAGCCTGTTTTCTTAAGAAAAAGATTATTCTCGTAAAGTTTATGATAAAAAGTGTAAAAATATGGATCAATGTTTTTTTTGCAACACAGATAAAAAGAACCCATCTGTTTGTGTTGTGGCCGGCGACAAAGTAAGTCCATAATTTGAAAAAACTGGTTGCACAGGAGAAAAACTAAAATGTTTCTGCCAAAGCGCTGGCATATCTATTGGAGAAAAATGAGAATGTTGTTGAAGGAAATGGGAAATTTGTTCCTCATTTTCATCTGTAAAAAGAGAACAGGTAATATAGATTAGGCGCCCATTTGGCTTAAGATAAGCTATCGCTTCATTCAAAATATCCCTCTGTTCTGTTTGGCGTTGTTTCACCTGTTCTAATGTTAAACGCCATTTCGCATCTGGACGACGACGCCATGTTCCTGTCCCACTACAGGGTGCATCTAGTAGAACTCTATCCATCTGGCCTATTAATGGCTTCAATTCTTCTTTTTGTGCTCGTACTTGGACATTACGAACACCAGCGCGTCGAAGACGATCAAAAATAGGAGCTAGGCGTGCTTTATCAGAATCATAAGCATAAATTTGCCCACGATTTTTCATATCAGAAGCTAAAGCTAATGTCTTTCCACCAGCACCTGCACAATAATCTAATACTTGCATGCTTTCTTGCGCTTCTACAAGATGAGCAACAATTTGAGATCCTAAATCCTGTATTTCAAAGTATCCTTTTTGAAAAGCTGGTTCCACTTGAACATTGGGATGACGATTAAACTTTTCAATCGGTGCAATTCTTAAAGCTTGCCCAAACCATGGAAAAGATTTAAGTTTGGTTTTTGCTAATTCTTTCAGCACCTTTTCTGGTGTTGCCTTTAGGTTATTTACCCGTAGGTCTAAAGAAGGACGCGTTGCTAACGCAGCCGCTTCAGTGATCCAATTATCACCAAATAAAGGACGCAGATGCGCTTGACACCATTGCGGAATATCACCACGAATATAGTCTGGAGCATCCACTAATTGCTGACCTTGCCACGATTTACGCTGTTTAGCCCCTAATAACTGCGGTGCAAACCGATCTTCTGCCAACTCACCGTCAATTTGCTCCAGCGTCATTTTTCCAGAATCTAATAAGGCACCAAAAACGATATCTCGGATATCATCACTCTCCATACGCCATTGTAAAGAATAACGTCGTCTTAAAACATCATAAACGATTGTACCAATGGCTGCACGATCACCTGCTCCAGCAAAGCGATGAGAAAGACCCCAATCCTTTAAAGCTTCTCCTACTGGGCGATGCTTCATTTCTATCTCTTTGAGAATATCTATTGCTGCTTGCAAACGCCCACCTAATCGCACTCATTTCTCCCATTAAAATAATAAAATTTTAAATCATCTAAAAAAATAATATTATCTTCTTCTTGCCAATGAAACCTTCTCAAAGCCATAAAAATTTACATTCAATATTAAAATTATCTGATCAAACTTTTTATAAAACCCAATTTAGAGTATCTAGATTTCTCCCTTTATCGTTTTGCCCATTTCCTTTTTATCCTTCTACCTCTTATACTAAAAGATACGTAGCCATCCATAAAGAACTTATTTCCGCCATGCATTATGCAAAAAACAACCTCTCTATCATTGTGTAAAATAAAATTTACGAAGATTATCTGAATAACAGAAAAAGCAAATATCTCCCATCTTTTGATGGCTATCCTTCTGAAAAAATAGAAAAAATATTTTCATAAAATTAAACAAGTTCATCTGACACTCATCAAAAAATTAACTTTTTAGAAAATGCTTGGAACCACTATTTGGCATGACCGTTTTTACTCTACTGGCAACTGCCAGGAAATTTAAAAGGAGAAAATAATGACTTATAATAATGGAAAAACAACTTCATCTAAAAGCCGTCATAATACAATGCCCTCAAACAACGGAAAGAAATCCGTCCAAAGTGATCAGACAAACACTCGCCAACGTGCGTCAAAGACTGGACGGAAGACAACAAAAAGTTAATTCTAATTGTATATAACTTATTTCACATAGTCTAGAAGAAAGAATTAGAGTTTTAGTCTCTAATTCTTTCCTTTTAGGATTTTATTCCAAATCACAAACAGAAAGAAGAACAGCCTCTCTTTTTTGTTCTCGGAAGATTTTATATTTATGCAATATGATGCTAGACTCTTATTTCTTCAAACAGGCCCACGATAGTTTGGACTCTCCCGAGTGATAGAAACATCATGCGTATGACTTTCATGGAGTCCTGCATTCGTAATACGAACAAACGTTGCTTTTTCACGAAACTCTACGAGATCTTTTGCCCCAACATACCCCATCGAAGCGCGAAGTCCACCAGCAAGCTGATGTAGAACTGATGCTATAGGACCTTTATAAGCCACCTGCCCCTCCACACCTTCAGGAACCAACTTAAGTTCATCACGAACGTCATCTTGAAAATAGCGATCAGCCGATCCTCGTGCCATAGCACCAACAGATCCCATACCGCGATAGGCTTTAAAAGATCGACCTTGATAAAGATAAACTTCTCCAGGACTTTCTTCTGTACCTGCTAAAAGAGAACCAATCATCGCTGCACAAGCCCCACCCGCTAAAGCTTTAGCAAAATCACCCGAAGCTTTGATCCCACCATCTGCAATTATGGGAATGTCCGCTTTTTCAGCAGCTTCTGCAGCATTCATAATGGCTGCAAGTTGAGGTACTCCGACACCAGCAACTATACGCGTTGTGCAAATAGAGCCAGGACCAATTCCAACTTTTACCGCATCTGCACCACTGTCAATCAATGCCTGCGTTGCTTGAGCAGTCGCCACATTCCCAGCAATAACAGCTGGAGAGGAAGTCATCTTTTTAATTCGTTCAACAGTTTCTAACACACGTTGAGAATGTCCATGTGCTGTATCAATGACCAGAACATCAACGCCTGCGTCAATGAGACGTTCAGCACGCTCAATCCCATCATTCCCAACACTACTAGCCGCTGCAGCACGCAAGCGCCCTTGAGAATCTTTAGCAGCATTCGGATTTAATTTCGCTTTTTCGATATCCTTAACTGTTATCAGTCCGACACAGCGATTCTGTTCATCCACAACTAATAATTTTTCAATACGATGATGGTGTAAAAGATACTTCGCTTCATTGAGTTGAACATTTTCACGCACTGTAATTAAATTTTCATGCGTCATTAATTCATAAATTTTTTGTTTGGGATCCGATGCAAAACGCACATCCCTATTGGTTAAAATGCCAACAAGCCGTCCAGCAGTTTCACCTTTAGCACCATTTTCAACAACCGGAATACCGGAAATACCATGAGAGCGCATCAAAGATTTTGCTTCTTCAAGTGTTGAATCTGGTCCAATTGTGACTGGATTAACAACCATACCAGATTCAAACTTTTTTACTTGGCGAACTTCTTCTGCCTGCTCTGCAGGAGACATATTACGATGAATAACCCCAAGACCACCAGCTTGAGCCATAGCAATTGCCAAACGCGATTCTGTTACCGTATCCATTGCCGCAGAAAGCAATGGCAAATTGAGCTTAATATCCGCTGCAATGCGCGTACTGAGATCCACTTGACTAGGCATAACAAGAGAATGACCGGGTTGTAAAAGTACATCATCAAAAGTTAGTGCCAATGCACCTGTCCCCGTTTCAACAATCTTTGCCATATCAAATTCCTTTTATAATAAAACACCGCAAGAAGCTTTAAACTACAACTGCGGTTCTCATACATGGTAGATTGGCAAAAAATTATGCCATGCTACAAACAAAATGAAAAGAAAAATAAATATTTTTTTTAAGTGTGGTTTATAAAGATTTACAATTGTGATTCAATAGGTAACCAACTTATTATTTTTGCAAATGCGCGACGCCAAAAATTGCTTTCTGGCTCATAGTCAATGCTATATTTTTTTTCATTTTCAATAAAATCCCAATAAATACGATTATTATCACCAAGACGCAGATGATAGCTCATTTCCCCTGTGGTTTCTTCAGAAAACAACAAATCTAATCTTTCTGTAATGGGAGCACATTCAAAAAGAATGCCCATTTCTGTATTTAATGATGCTGATCTTGGATCAAAATTTAAAGATCCAATAAAAGCTGTTTTATGATCAATTAAAAAAGCTTTTGCATGTAAACTTGCCTTACTCGATCGAAACAATCGCAACCCATGAGTATTGCCTTCCGCTTTTAATTCATAAAGATTAACACCACTTTTCAACAATGCCCTACGATACGGGACATAACCACCATGCACTAAAGCTACATCAGTAGCGGCTAAAGAATTTGTCAGAATTTTGACATTAACACCCTTTGAAACCAAATTACTAAAATTCTGCGTGCCAACCTTACCAGGAACAAAATAAGGAGACGTAATCTGAACCGTTTTTTTGGCATTTCCAATAACCTTTGAAAGTGCCTTCATAAGCCAATTACTTGCTTTTTTACGCAATGCTTTTTCTGGAGGATCAGAAAGAACAACAACTTTATCTGCTAAAAATAACCGCTTTCCTGTTTGGATAAAACAACTAAAGTTAATGTGTTCTTTGACATAATCTAAATAAACCTTTGCAACCTTGGAATCCCGAAATTTTCGTAATTTATCTCTCCAATAGCTAAGATCACTTGCGCTTTTAGGAACAACCAAAGTATGAATTGGCAAAACAACAGCACTATTCCAAAAATCATCAAAGATACTTTCCACCTTTTTAACAGAGGGACCGATTAACATCAAATCTAAATCTCGAAAATGAGATTCTTTACCAGCATCAAAATAAGAATCTGCAAGATTACGCCCTCCGACAAAAGCAACCCTACCATCAATGATAAAAGCTTTATTATGCATTCTACGTGTTACAGTAATTGCCCGTAATATAATTTCTAAACCACGGCGTAAACCACCTTGACGCGATCGCCCTGGATTAAACATTCTCACCTCAATATGAGGATGTTTATCTAGCGCAATATAAGCTGGATCACGTGACTGAGCATTAATATCATCCAAAAGAAGCCGTACCCGAACCCCCCGATCAGCTGCTTCAACTATTTCACTTAATAATAGGCGCCCCGTTAAATCATCGTCCCAAATATAATACATCAGATCAAGGCTACGCCCAGCCTCTGCAGCTCCTATTGCACGAACACAAAACGCATCCAAATTGCTGATAATGAGGGAAAGGGCATCTTTATCAATCCCCAATCCATTTTCTTCCTCAGCTAATTGACTGACGATACGATCAAGCTTAGTTTCATCTTTCTGAATAGGTAACGCATAAGAACATTGCCCCCTAGCATTTTTCACAAAACGCCCATAAGTGTAGATTGCCAACATAGATGCAATAAAAAAAAAGAGGACAAAACCAATAATAATCTGTAAAAGAGTCAAAGAGGGCAAACTTTCTATTTTAAACTATCACATCATCAGTAATGCAAACGATAACACTAATCACTTCATCTTAATCGTATAGCAGATAAAATGCCACCTCTTGCTTAAGAGAGTATAAATTTAATATTGATGATACAAAAATTTTAGCGGTAGTATTTAAAAGTTTTTAAAAATGCTTCTCTGTTTTAATAGTTTTAATAAATGCAAACTTAACCAAAACTGTATAAATTGAAACAAACGATTAAAATAGTCACATAAAATTTATATTTGATTTAAATCTACAAAATCATCCTCTATAGATAAATTTTACAATAAATGATTGTTTTCTTAAGATTCCCCCCACGAAATTTATCAAAATCCACTCTATTTTTTTGAAACTCATGCTTGTCATGAGGAGAAATTTGTTATGAATTTTACTTTCGTTCTTGATTTCTTATTGCTCTCAATTCTTCCATTTTTCTATAAAGTGTAGAGCGACCAATATGAAGGCGGCGTGCAATCTCACTCATATGTCCTTTATAATGTTTAACCGCTTTCTCGATAATATCATGTTCCATCTCTGCAAAAGTACGCACATGCCCATCAGTATTCAAAAATTTTATCGATTCTTGTTCATCATCTTCTTGCATATTACCCTCAATGATATTGGGAACATTCATTAATGAATTTCCCATTAATTGCGGAAAATCTCGAACCGTTAATAACGGTCCTTCACTGAGTAAAATCGCACGAAATAAAAAGGTTTCAAGCTCATTTCTATTGCCAGGCCAATCATACTGCATAAGCAAGGAAAGAGCAGAGCCTGCTAAACCATGGACATGTGATCGCCCTGTTTCTGTAATAATGCGATCAATCAAACGTTGTGTGATCTCTGGAAAATCATCCCTTAATTCTCGTAAAGCAGGGACGCTAATAGACAAATGAGAAAATTGTTCAAACAAACTATGCAAAAAAAAGTTCTCATTAACCAAATCCTTTAAACGTGATGTTGAAATAGCAATGATCCGAAAAGGAAAAAAATCTCCTTTTGTATCCCTTTCCCTTTCTTTAAGGTAATGAGCAAACCGTTTTTGCTGTATGGGCTCAAGTCGATCAATATCACAAAGGCAAAGTGTCCCTTTTTCAAGAGAAGAAACCAATGGCAGGAATTCTTTAAACCACTGCTGATTTTCTTCTTCTGGATCAACGATAGCTGAACATTGAAAGCGAATAAAAACACCCTCCGAGAATAATCCCTCATGATGAATAATCCGAGCTAAAGTCTCACGTCCTGTTCCAGCTTCCCCCTCTATCAAAAGATTCTGTAAAGAAGTTGCTGCTTGTCTCGATTGTTCTAACACTATCTGCATAGCCCTACTTTTTACGCAAAGATCAGAAAACCGTAAATGATTCTCTTTTTTTCGCCGAATATCTCGAACCTCATGCTCCAAGGCAGAAATAAGAGCAAGGATATCCAAAGTAACTCTTACGCGTAATAATGTTACTGGATGGATCCAATAATCAATAGCTCCAGCTGTTAAAGCTTTCTGGAGTAAATGCTGATTCTCTTGTTGTGCTATAACGACAATAGGAACAGAAACACCAGCAACTCTAATCATTTTAATCAAATCGCTCACACTCAAATCACTCATAACGACATCAAGGAGTGCGAGCACAATGTTTTTACGCCTGTGTAAAAGATCAATCGTACGGAGACCATTTTCTGCTTCAATGACACGATAACCAAAACCTCGCAGCATAGAAGAAAGTTCTATACGTCTTCCATAATCTTCACTCGCAACAAGAATGGGACCAACCATAATGTCAATAATCTCCTTTGAGACTACTCAGCAGCTTAATATAAAAATTGTTGTAAACCATAAGAAATATTTTACCTCTTGTGTTTCACTTACGAACTTCATCAAGCTGTCAATTAAATACAACATTAAGGCATTTTTTTCCATTTTTTTGCTTTTTCATTGATTTTCATCAAATTTTTCATATTGACTCATGGGATAATTTAATAATGTTATAGAAACTAGAGAGCAAAATAATCTAAATAGAGTGCAATAAATGAAACATACCTATCATATTTTATGTCTTACAATTACCGCCTTGCTGTTAAGTGCCTGTAACTTTTCGCGATATTATAACTCAAATATGCCAACAGGAATTGATGGAAAATGGGTTGATGAGAATGGTATTATTTCCTCCTTCCACAATGGTGTTTTTGAAACACATGCAGCAGATACAGAAGAAAAGCTATCAGAAGGAGCATATAATTATCTCAATGCTCAAAATATAGAAATTGAAATACGCTCTATTCTTCGTGGAACAATCTCTAGAGTCAATTGTACAATGTCATATGACTTCACACAACTTCTCTGCACCTCACCTACAGGAGCACAATTTTTTCTTAAACGAAAATCTTAGACAAAATATAAAATAAAGCTTTTTTTATAAGATAGACAAAATACATACATTAAGCAGGAGGTGTTCCTTTCTCCTCCTGACAGAGAATCTTCTCTCAAATACGTAAAGAAACTGATACAATCTCTATCCGTAGAATTTTCTAAACATTATGAAATGCGTAAAACATTCATTTTATTCCACAAAATATCAGTAAGGCCACCTCACAATAAAATTGTAACTTTGTATCATTCAATCTATTTTAACCTAAAATAACATTTATTTGATAGGGAACCTTAATCTAAGCAGCGCCAATGCGCAAAAGATCATGAAAATGGACAATTCCTATCGGTTTTTTATCTTCAACCACGAAAAATGCACCAATCTGATGATCATTAATAAAAGCTGTTGCTGCACCAACAAGTGTATTTGGCTTTACAACTTTAGGAGCTTTGGTCATCACCTCGTCAACATTAAATTTTGATAAATTAAAATGAATGTTACGTGCAAGATCGCCATCAGTTACAATTCCGATTAGTTCACCTTCTTGATTCACAACACCAACACAACCAAAATGTTTTTCCACCAAAACATTCATCGCTTCAGTCATAGCTGTTCCCTGCATAACCAGAGGAATACTATCACCCTCATGCATAATATCACACACGTATTTAAGGCTTGCACCAAGAGAACCACCAGGATGATATATTTTGAAATCCGTTGCGGTAAAACCACGCATTTCTAAAAGAGAAACCGCTAATGCATCTCCCATTGCCAATTGCATAATTGTTGAAGTTGTAGGGGCTAAACCATGGGGGCAAGCCTCTTCTATCTTTGGTAATAATAGCACAATATCAGCTTGTCGTCCTAACACAGAATGCTCATTTGATGTCATTGCAATAAGAGGGATACGAAAACGTGCAGCATAGCTCATAATACCACTTAACTCTTGAGTTTCACCAGACCATGATAAAGCAAGAATAACATCATCAGATCCAATCATACCAAGATCACCATGATTGGCTTCTGCAGCGTGCACAAAAAAGGCAGGTGTACCAGTTGAGGCTAAGGTTGCTGCAATTTTTGTCCCTATATGACCACTTTTTCCAAGACCAGTAATGACCACATGTCCACGCGCATTTCTAATAGTTTGAACAACCGCTTCAAAAGAAGAAGAAAGACTTTCCAGAAGAGCTTTTTCAAGAGCTTCAAGCCCCTGCTTTTCACTAGCAAGTGTTTTAAGCGCTGATGCTACTGCACCTTGCAAAGCCATACGAGGAGACGGTATTGTCATAATCAAATTCGATCAATAAAATTAAGTGAGAGATCTATATCACTTTTCAACATTAATGGTTTCTAGTAAATTTTTCAATGAAGCAGAAACGTGGCTGTGCATATCAGCGCGTGCTAAAGAAAATGCAACGTTGGCTTCAATAAAACCAGCTTTAGAACCGCAATCAAAAGTGCGCCCTTTTACTTGCAACCCCCAAAAATCTTGCTCATTTGAAAGCCGTATCATAGCATCTGTTAATTGAATTTCATTTCCTGCTCCTCGTTCTTGAGTGGAAAGAATATTAAAAATTTCTGGCTGCAAAATATAACGTCCATTGATGTACAAATTTGATGGTGCCGTTCCTTGTGCTGGTTTCTCTACCATTTTTGTGATTTCAAAACCATTTGCAATCTGTTTGCCTTTCCCAACAATACCATATTTATGTGTTTCTCTAGGATCGCATTCCTGAACTGCTATAATATTCCCCCCACCTGTTTTTTCATAAAGGCTCATCATTTCAGAAAGACAGCCCTTTTTCGCTTGTATCAACATATCCGGTAATAACAAAGCAAAAGGTTCCCCTGCAACTAATTCACGTGCACACCAAAGAGCATGCCCTAGTCCCAAAGGTTGCTGTTGCCGTGTAAAAGACGTTGTCCCTGGCAACGGCTGTAAACGATATAAATGCGCAAGATCTTCTTTCTTTCCACATTCAGCAAGTGTCGTGTATAATTCAACTTGCGCATCAAAATAATCCTCAATGACTGCTTTGTTGCGTCCAGTCACAAAAATAAAATGCTCAATACCAGCTTCCCTCGCCTCATCCACAACATATTGAATAACAGGTTTATCAACAACTGTTAGCATTTCTTTAGGAATCGTTTTTGTTGCAGGAAGGAAACGCGTACCAAGACCTGCTACTGGGAATACTGCTTTCCGGATTTTACGCACACTCACCCTCCTCAATGAATTCATATAACTTTTTTGTTTTATTTATCATATGTTTTTACGAAATGGTAAAAAAGATATCTTATTGTTTTGATTATCATTATAATAGGCAATCAAAAATGTAAAAAGAATCTGAGAATTTATTGAAGGAATTAAAACGAATTATTTATTTCAGTTTTTTCCTATTCTTGATCATATTATTGATTAAACTAAATACAAAATAAAGTTATTGCACATCTAATGAATTGAATATTAATGGGGATTTCAAAATGCAAAAAACAGAATTGAAGAGTTTCTCTTTTTTTTTAGAGAAGTCAATAGCTTGGAGACCCCTTGTCACTGGCTCTGCCATTCTTTTGTCTGCTTTTTTAATGTTTTTTGCATCATTTTCACATGCGGATAGCGGATTTAAACACTGGATTAAAGAGTTTAAAAAAATAGCTATTGCTCACAATATTAGCCCTTCTACGTTTCATATGGCATTTAAAGACATTAATGCCATTGATCCAGAAGTTTTAAAAAGCGCCGCATACCAACCGGAATTTATTGCTCCTTCATGGAACTATTTCGATAATCGTGTCCATGATATTGCTATTATAGAAGGACGGCGCCAAGCAAAAAAATGGAATAAATGGCTTCTTCAAATTGAAAAACGTTTTGGTGTTGACCGTAATATTCTGCTTGCTATTTGGTCAATGGAAAGCAATTATGGGAAAATTTTAGCCAATAAAAGTGTCATGCATGATACCATTCGCTCACTTGCAACCCTAGCCTATGCCGATAAAAAACGCGAAAAATACGCACATACACAACTTATTTCTGCTATGAAAATTCTACAAAGTGGTGAAATTAAACGCTCTCAACTCACTGGATCTTGGGCCGGAGCATTGGGACATACACAATTTATTCCAAGCAGTTATCTCGCCTATGCTGTTGATATAAATCAAGATGGACGGCGTGATATCTGGAACTTTGTTCCAGATGCTCTGGCTACTGCTGCTAATCTTCTTCACAAAAATGGCTGGCAACCTAATCTTATTTGGGGAGTAGAGGTAAAAGTGCCGCAGGGAAAAAAACTTCCTGAAGGCTGGTATTCCTTTGAACAATGGAAAAAATTAGGTGTAAAATACGCTAATGGGCATCCTCTTCCTACATTAGCTGAACAAGCAATGTTAAAATATCCAGATGGAGAAAAAGGACCTATATTTTTAGTCACAAAAAATTTCTTTGTTCTAAAACGTTATAATAATGCAGATCGTTATGCTCTTGCCGTTGCCCTTCTTGCTGATCGCATTGCTGGACGTCCTGGATTAGTGCATGATTGGCAAAGACCTTTTCAGCCTATTACCTTCCAAGAATGTAAAGAACTGCAATCTCGCTTAAGTGCATTGGGATATTATAAAGGAGATATTGATGGAAAAATCGGAACAGCCTCTCGCAAAGCAATCAAAGCTTTTCAGCTGCATTACGGTCTAAAAGAAAATGGATATCCATCATCTCAAGTGCTTTTTCTCCTTCGCCAACAATAATGGAGAATAAGGTCTTGTCTCTTTTGCGTCTTATATACTTGATATTCTTACTGTTTTCATTTTCTATTGTGGGGATCATACAACCATCCCCAAGTAAAGCAACGAACTTCTTCAAATGGTTGTCACAACATAACAAACAGACGCAACAACCACCGCAAATTATAGAACAAAAAATAAACAAGCCGCAAAAAAAGATCGTAACACAAAAAAACATACAAAAGCTAAAAAATGAGAACGCAAAGCGCATTCTTGTCATAGGAGATTTTACAGCTTCTGCTGTTGCCGATGCACTTAAGAAGTTTTTTATAGATAATAGTGATATCGTTATTATGAACAACACAATGCCAGCTTCCGGATTAGTTCGAACTGATTATTATTCTTGGCAAAGCAATATTTCTAAACTCATTAATCAAAATAACCCCGATGTCATTATCATGATGATCGGGGCCAATGATAATCAACCCATCATAGACTCTCATAGCACGATTAACACAGATCAATCAGAATGGATGCACATCTACAAACAAAGAATTATCGAAATTGCTGAAAGTCTTCATGCCTCTGGAAAATCGTGGATATGGATAGGTCAACCTTCTTTTGGAAATGACCTTTTGACACAAAAAATGAAAATTTTTAATGCGCTCTACAAACAAGTAACAGAAACAGCAGGAGGATATTTTCTTGATATCTGGAGTGGCTTTAGTGATGAAGAAGGAAACTTTTCTTTTTCAGGCTATGATATTAATGGAAAAATGACCAAATTGCGCACCAATAATGGCATGCATTTCACTTCTGAAGGAAAGAAAAAACTTGCTGCTTATTTAGAAAAGCCATTGAAAAATATTTTAAATTTTCATGCCTTTTCTCATGAAAATTCTTACTCAACCGATCAAGTTATTAAAAAACTTATACAAGAATCAGAGAATCAAGAGCCAAGTAAAATTATGCGTCAGCCTCCAATGAGCCTTAATGATATGGTACAACAAAACACCCACCTCATAGGCAGAAAAAAATCAAGTTTTATAGAAAAATCATGGTTTCCACCAAATGGACATCAAAAAGATCGAGCTGATAATTTTTCTTTCCCATAATGTCTATTTAAAATACAAAATCTATTTTCCCCTATAAACAAAAAGCGAATAAGATAAAAACACTGTTTACATAGCTATAATGAAGAGAAAATTTGCATAAATTGCAACTACATCTTTGCGAAGAATATGAAAACGGCATGGTTAGCACCATGCCGTTATATCTTACAATCCACGTTTGTTAATCATTGCCTCTGGTAAAGGCATCCGTCCCCGAAAAGCTTTATAAAGCTCCTCTGGATCACGACTTCCCCCAGCAGAGTAAATAAAACGTTCCAACTTATTAGCAAGCTCTGAATTAAAAACATCTCCCGTTTCTTCAAAAGCCTGAAAAGCATCAGCATCAAGCACTTCTGACCACATATAAGAATAGTAACCAGCGGCGTAACCATCCCCTGAAAATATATGCGTAAAATGTGGAGGACGATGGCGCATAATAATTGTATCAGGCATTTGCAGCTTGTCTAATTCTTGGCGTTCAAACACTGTTGGATCAGTGACTTTTTCTCCTTGGTGAAAAGCCATATCCACGAGAGCTGATGAGATAAATTCAACCGCAGAAAATCCAGCATTAAATGTCTGTGCTGCTAAAACTTTATCTATCAACTCTTGTGGCATAGGAAGCCCTGTTTTTGCATGTATAGCATAAGATTTTAATACTTCTGGTACAGTTAACCAATGTTCATAAAGTTGAGAAGGCAGCTCAACAAAATCACGCGAAACCGATGTTCCCGATACAGATGGCCATACAACATCAGAAAGCAAACCATGCAATGCATGCCCAAACTCGTGAAAAAGCGTACGTGCATCATCAAGAGATAAAAGAGCAACCTCCCCTTTGGATGGTTTAGCAAAATTACAAACATTGTAGATAATGGGCTTTTGTCCGCCTTCCAATTTATGTTGTGATTGCAAACTACTCATCCACGCACCAGACCGTTTTGAAGAACGTGCAAAATAATCACCAATGAAAAGCCCAAGTAAGCTTCCATCAGATTTTTTTACTTCCCATAAACGTGCATCAGGATGCCAAAGTGCAACAGCATTTTTTTCTTCAAATGTAATGCCAAAGAGTTTTTCTGCTACTCCAAAAGCCGCTTTAATCATATGATCAAGTTGAAAATAATATTTAATTTCAGCGCCATCAAAAGAAAACTTTTCAGTGCGAAGTTTTTCAGCATAATAACGCCAATCCGAAGCTGTTAAAGATTCATTGCTTCCCTGATTATTGGCAAAATTTTGTAATTCAATTTGCTCAGTAGAAGCCTTCGCTTTTGCTCGCTCCCATACAGGCATAAGCAAATTCATAACAGAATCAACACTTTTAGCCATAGTATTATCGAGTTTTAAATCCGCAAAAGATTTATATCCCAATAATTTAGCTTGCTCATCTCGAAGCGCAACAATCTCTAAAATAATGGTTCGATTGTCATTCTTGTTATTATTTTCACCACGTTTAGCCCAAGCTTGGAATGCAACTTTACGCAAATCACGACGATCAGAGAATTTTAAAAAAGGTTCAACAATTGAGCGTGCTAGTGTTAATGCATAGGCTTCTTCACTGCCTCTTTCGTACGCAATTTCTTTCATTGAAGCAATGAGATCTTCCGGTAAACCAGATAAGTCTGTTTGTTTTAAAAATAGAATCCATTCAGCTTCATCGTTTAAGACATTTTGCCCAAAAGTAGCATTTAAAAAAGCGAGTCTTTCATTAATTTCTACAAGCCGTTTCTTCGCTTTTTCATCTAATTTTGCACCATGACAAACAAACTTTTTCCACCATAATTCAAGAACACGTGTTGTTTCATTCTCAAATGTCCCCTGTTGCGACTGTTTATAAAGCGTATCTATTTTCGCAAATATCCGCGCATCCATCATCATTTTTGAAGAATAACGAGAAAGTTTTACAACGAACTCTTGCTCTAGCTGTTGAATTAATACATTCGTATGAGCACTAGTGCGTAAGAAAAATATTGAACAGACACGATCAAGCGCTTTGCCGCAAAGCTCAAAAGGCTGCAAAAAATTCTCAAGCGTTGGTGGTTCTTGCACCATCGCAATTGCCTCTAGTTCTTCTTCTGCTTCTTGAAGTGCCTGTTCAAAAGCGGGTTTAAAATCTTCATCACTTATAGAAAAAAAATCAGGAAGACCTGAAAATCCCTTCCAGTCCAGCACTGCTGCTTTTGTCATAATATTTTATGTCTCCATTATAAATTTAAACTGTAACAATTATCTTTACGACACAAATTGATAACATACTAAAACTATTTTGTGAGTTTCAAAACTACCTTTCAAAATGCTATTGAATAAAAAACCTGAAAATCGTACAGTTCTTCCATTTCAAACCATATTATATTGAAGCAATAAAGATTATTCGCTCGCACATCACAATAGAATTGCATATTAACAAAAACACTTGGAGAAAAGCATAATCTCCACTCTTTATAAAATATTGCTGTAGATTCTTTTGAAAATCAAAAACTTCATTAAAGAAATGATGGTAAAAATCAGAACTGATTTTTACATTTACGTTTTTATATTATCCTCAAATTAAGCTGTATTCTCGTTTCAGTGATTCAGAAACTTGTTCATAACTGATAATTTATCCTTGACTTTAACTTAAAATATTAACAATTGAAAATATAGTCGGGGAGGTTTTTTTCAAATCTTCCATAAATTTTTGTTTTTATCTCATCTATTATTTAGATTTACAACTCCCCAACTCTTCAGGAGGTACTTTATCATGACTGAAATTAAAACGGCCTTCGACTTCAAAAATTTTTCTCCTGAAGCTCTCGCTGAAAAATTAAAAAATCAGCATTTTGCAGACTCTATTGATATCATCAATGATCTCGATATCATGGAACGTGTCACTATTCTTAGTCTTCTACCTCTTGATTATGTTATCGAACTTTTTGATAAACCAGAGCTTGAGCAACCTGCTGCCATCCTAGAACTTCTCCCTATAAATCGTGCTGTTGAAATTCTTGATGGCATGTCTGCCGATGCTGCTGCAGACGTCTTTCAAGAAATGGATAAAGAAACCCGCACACGACTTTATGCCTTGCTTAACCCCTTAACGCGCGCTGAACTTAAAAAACTCACCAGTTATCCTGACCATACAGCAGGAGCACTGATGACAACAGAGTTTATAGCCGTTCCTTCGAACTGGACCATACAAAAAACTTTGGATCACATTCGTGAAGTCGAGCGAACACGTGAAACAGTTTATACCAGCTATGTGATTGATCCTAAAACAGGTACTCTTCTCAAAGCTGTTTCACTGCGTAACCTTATTCTTGCCTCACCTGATGAACAAATTCTTAATGTCCCTACCCATGACTCGCCCATTACAATATCGCCCTTCACACATCATGAAGATATCGCACGCCTTTTCCAACGCCATGATCTTCTCTCTGTGCCTGTAGTTGATGAAAGTAACCATGTCATTGGCATTGTAACCGTTGATGACGTGCTTGATACTATGGTCGATGAGATGAATGAAGATGCCTATAAATTTGGGGGTATGGAAGCGCTTAATAAGCCCTATATGCAAATTAAGTTTCCTGAAATGATGAAAAAACGTGGCGGGTGGCTCGCTTTACTCTTTATCGGTGAAATGCTGACAGCAAGCGCTATGCAGCATTTCGAAACAGAACTCGAAAAAGCGATTATTCTTACACTGTTCATACCTCTCATTATGAGCTCAGGAGGAAATTCCGGCTCACAAGCTACATCCCTTATTATCCGTGCATTGGCTTTACGTGAACTCACATTAAAAGACTGGTGGAAAGTTATTATTCGTGAAATTCCAACAGGATTATCCCTTGGTCTCTTACTCGGAATTATTGGTGTTACGCGCATTGCTCTTTGGCAAAAACTGGGTATCTACGACTATGGCCAACATTGGATTGCTATTTCGACAACAGTGGGTACAGCTTTAGTTGGAATCGTTACCTTTGGTTCTCTTTCTGGATCTATGTTGCCTTTTATTCTTAAAGGTTTAAAATTTGATCCAGCAAGTGCTTCTGCTCCTTTTGTGGCAACTTTAGTAGATGTCATGGGCATTATAATCTATTTTTCTGTAGCTTCCCTCATTTTGTCAGGAACTCTCCTTTAAACATGTAAAGTAAAAACTCTTACTTATGGAAAAATCTTGTCATGTAACCTAAGATTCTTTCCATAAGAGAATAAGCTTTATTATTTATTTTTCTAGCGCACCGCTCTATAGATAATTTATTATTTTTTTGAATAACAGCTCCGAATAACGTAATTTCACCTCATCATAAAGCTTCTCATATTAAATCGATTAAAGTCATCTTCTTGCCAGTCACAAACGAGATCGGTGTATGGCTAAAAACTATTCAAGAAAAAATAAAATACTTCTTATATCATCTCTCTCTCGTATCAAAAACTGGCGCAATATTGACAGCTGAGAAAGAATAATAATGATGATACTCAACAAGCTTTATATTTCTTCACAAAGGCGTTAATAGTATACTATTCGCGTATGTTATATCATTTATGAGCCCTATCATGGAATGGATGTAGTGTACATTAAGCGATCTCTCTTAAGTACATGAATATGCAACAAAAAGTATATTCTGTTTAAAGTGTTCTGTTTGGCATGAAAAGCATACTCCTATTAGAGAATGCAATTAACAAAAAAGTGTAAGGCAATGCACTATCTCCATGGTTTAAAAAATATTACTTTAGATGCTTTTGAAATCATAAATTGGATTAACGGCAAAAATGGGAATTTTCTTTGGATACCTTCATATTCTTTCTAAATAAGACTGTATTCCGGGTTCATAAATAAATCAAAAGATATAACTCTTGCCCTAATCTGGCATACAAAAGCTAGAACTTCTTATAAAATTCTTAATCGTCTCAATATTTACCTCAAATACACGATTGCATTAGATCTGGATTTTGATTGACAAGTTATTGAATAAGAAAAAGCTTTATTTAGAATAAAAATATTGTAAAATTGTCAATAAATTGGCTATGGATTGAGAGATATTCCGGATTTTTATCAATCTCTTTGCAAAACAACAACAACAATACCGCTAGCTTTATACTTACTTACTCTTACAAGAATTCATATAAATTTCTTGTGTCATATTGATAAAAATCAAATTGACTGTGATTTTTGGGATAATTCTTAGCTCGAGAATAGAACATACGTATTATAAAAAACTTTTACGAAGCTTCAGAAATTGAAGCTCAATAGAGCCTTAAAGACTTGGATAAATAGTTTTGCCATAAAAATATTGCCTCCATCTTCCAAAATTATAAAAAAACATGTAAAAGGTTTTCTAATAATCAGGCAAAGAATGTAAAGACTTTGCCTCAAATGAAATTTCATTAAACGAAAAGAAGAAAATTTATGCAATTGCGTAACATTGCCATCATTGCCCACGTTGACCATGGGAAAACAACGCTTGTAGACGGGCTTCTCAAGCAATCAGGAAACTTCCGTGATAATCAACGTACAAGCGAACGTATGATGGATTCAAACGATATTGAGAAAGAACGCGGAATTACAATCCTAGCGAAAGTGACATCTGTTGTTTGGAAAGATACTCGAATTAATATTGTTGATACACCAGGACACGCTGACTTTGGTGGAGAAGTTGAACGCATCCTCAATATGGTTGATGGAGCCATCGTCCTTGTTGATGCAGCTGAAGGACCAATGCCACAAACAAAATTTGTCGTTGGCAAAGCATTGAAAGTAGGTTTGCGCCCTATTGTTGCTATTAATAAAATTGACCGACCTGATGCACGCGTTGATGAAGTTATTAATGAGGTTTTTGACCTTTTCGCTGCTCTTGACGCAACTGATGAACAGCTTGATTTTCCCATTCTTTATGGTTCAGGACGCGATGGATGGATGGCTGAAGCCCCCGAGGGACCAAAAGATCAAGGATTAGGTCCTTTATTTGATCTTGTAACGCGGCATGTTCCTTCCCCTAGCGTCGCAGAAGGCCCATTCCGCATGATTGGAACTATTCTTGAAGCGGATCCGTTTTTGGGACGAATTATTACAGGTCGTATTCATTCCGGCTCTCTAAAACCCAATCAAAATGTCAAGGTTCTGGGACAAGATGGAAAACTTTTAGAAACTGGGCGGATTTCAAAAATTCTAGCATTTCGTGGTCTAGAACGGCAACCTATTGAAGAAGGAAGTGCTGGTGATATTGTTGCGATTGCAGGTCTGCAAAAAGGTACCGTCGCTGATACTTTCTGTGATCCTACGGTTAATGAACCCCTTACTGCCCAACCAATTGATCCTCCTACTGTGACGATGAGTTTTCTCGTCAACGATAGCCCCCTTGCAGGAACTGAAGGCGATAAAGTAACAAGTCGTGTCATTCGTGACCGATTGTTAAAAGAAGCAGAAGGCAATGTCGCTCTTAAAATTGAAGAATCAGCCGATAAAGATTCTTTCTACGTTTCAGGACGAGGAGAATTACAGCTTGCAGTTCTTATTGAAAATATGCGCCGTGAAGGATTTGAGCTTAGTGTTTCACGTCCACGTGTTGTTATGCAAAAAGATGAAAATGGAACAATTCTTGAGCCAATCGAAGAAGTTGTTATCGATGTCGATGAAGAATATTCCGGTACTGTTGTACAAAAAATGTCTGAACGTAAGGGTGAAATGGTAGAATTACGTCCTTCTGGAGGTCATCGTGTCCGCCTTGTCTTTTACGCCCCAACTAGAGGACTCATTGGTTATCAATCTGAACTTTTAACGGACACACGTGGTACAGCAATTATGAATCGCCTTTTCCATGCTTATGAACCTTATAAAGGAGACATTGCTGGTCGCGTTAATGGTGTTATGATTTCTAATGACAACGGTGAATCTGTTGCTTATGCTCTTTTTAATCTTGAAGATCGTGGACCTATGATCATTGATGCAGGTGTGAAAGTCTATCAAGGTATGATTATTGGCATCCACTCACGCGATAATGACTTAGAAGTTAATGTGTTAAAAGGAAAAAAACTTACTAATATGCGCGCTTCCGGAAAAGATGAAGCGGTAAAGTTAACGCCTCCCATTAAAATGACATTAGAACGTGCCTTATCATGGATACAAGATGATGAACTTGTGGAGGTAACCCCTAAAAATATTCGTCTCCGCAAACTCTATCTTGATCCCAATGAACGGAAACGTTTTGAAAAAACACGTGCATCAATTTCAAGTTAATTTCATAATCTCTTTGGTAAAATATTTAATTGTATTGAGCCTCACTATATTCCAGAAAGGATGTCTCTATGAATATTAAGGAAATACCCGTAGGCAAAAATCCACCAGAAGATATTAACGTTATTGTGGAAGTCTCTCTTGGTGGTCAGCCAATAAAATATGAGATGGATAAAAAGTCGGGTGCATTATTTGTTGACCGTTTTCTTCATACATCGATGGTTTATCCTGGAAATTACGGTTTTGTCCCTCATACGCTTTCAGATGATGGTGATCCTATTGATGTCCTTATCTGTAATACCCGTCCACTTATACCTGGTTGTGTTATCAATGTTCGCCCCATCGGAGCTCTAATGATGGAAGATGATGGTGGTAAAGATGAAAAAATTATTGCCATTCCCACGACAAAATTAACAAAACGCTATATCAATATTCATGACTATACAGATCTGCCCGAGATTACACTCAAACAAATTGAACATTTCTTCAAGCATTATAAAGATCTGGAACCTGGAAAATGGGCTAAAATTGAAGGATGGCGTGATAAAAACTTTGCTCATGAATTAATTAAGCAAGCTGTTGAGCGCAATAAAAAAGTATAACGATTTTAATAAAATAAAGCCTATAAAAAATAGGCTTTGTTCTTTATTTTTTCTACGAGATGCAATCTCTAAAGGATTGCCATATCTGCTTTAGCTCTTCTAAATGTGTTGAAAAGTAAAGTTGTTTGTAGCGAGATATTGCGCCGCTTTTCAGAGAAATAGAAGAAGATGGGATTTTCCACTGCTTCGCAAGAAATTTAATGAGAGCTTTATTCGCTTTTCCATCTTCAGGAACAGCACGAAGGCGTATAACCAGATATTGCTTTTCACCATCCCTACATTCAACCCCTATTATTTTGTCAACAGATGATTTGGGAATGAGATATACAAATAAAATCAAGTTATTTTTATCAACTTGATAAAACATGTATTCGCCTCAAGTAACATTTCTATACATACATGTTTGCGTAAACACGCCACATAAAAGTACGAATAAAATAAATAATAACGAACACTATAATAGGTGAAATATCAATTGTTCCCAAATTTGGTAAAATTTGCCGGATACGGCTTAGAATGGGATTTGTAAGACGATATAGAAAGCTTCCTATCAAAACAACAAAGCGATTGCGTGAATTTATGATATTAAAGACATAAAGCCAAGAAAAAATGACACTAGCGATTAAAATATCAATATAAATCTCAAAAATCAAATCAATCGTTCGAAGCAATGCATAAATCATGCGTCATCCCTTTCAATCAAGGAAACAGAAGAGCGTATAGAAAACCTTCATTAAAGCAGGCCTGTGTATCAAAAAATGGTTTTATATTTCAATACTCTTTTTTCTTGAATAAAAACCAGACATCTAAATTCTTCATCTCTCTATTTAATGACGATGCAGTTAGAAAACAAATATCAAAAGTAAAAATAGCACATAAAATAGAAGAAACGGCAAAAAATCTGAATATCCCTTATAGGATTAATCTTAAATCTCATCGTTTTAATTATTAATTATAAAAAACAAACAAACTAAAAGCGGCCTTTAAAAGGCCGTTTTTAGTTTTAAAATTATTTTTGCAAAGCAGTCAAACGATTAAGAGCACTGCTAAAACCATCTAGCTGAATAAATAAATCATTCAAAGCTGGTTCACCTGCAGCAGCAATTGTCATCGCCAACTTTAACTGTTTTCCAGAACGCAAAGCTGCTACGTGATTTTTGTCAAAAACGACAGGAACCACACAACCTGCTGGCACACAAGTCCTTATACCAGTTTCAATAACAGCTTTCCCTTCATCAACTTGCAAACGAACAGGTTTAGAAACCAAAATGCCAAAAGGAACGGTTAAGCTACCTGATACAACACCCTCAGCATTGAGAATAAGGCTCATAGCCACAACAACACGCCCTTGCTCATTTACTTCTTGACGATGCATAAAGCAAACTTTTTTCCCTTCTTGTAACCCACAATTAATGGTCCACAAGCCATAGGTTTCAGTTAAAGAAGAAGCACCATTTGGTAATGTCTCTACTGCATCTTTTGGTGCAGAAGGCTTTGAACCTGTTGCAAATGCAACAGATGAAATACTCAAAAGAGTACAAACTATAAGTAAATTAAATAACTTTTTCATTTTATATCCCTGTTCTTTACATAAAAGAGAAACATATTTATTATTTATAAATTAATATAAAGCATCTCAATACAAAAAGCTTTCTTATAATCATATAGCTTTTATAACAACCGAAGGCTACCTCGAAATTCGCTAACAACTTTCATATAAACATGCTTTTTAAAAGAAACAACAATTAAAGGAAGGGTTTCTAGATCAACCCATTTCCATTGATCGAACTCCGCTTTATTGCCTTCTGGCGGCGGATTAATCGCAATTTCAGAAAGCTTTCCTGTAAACTGGAAAGCAAACCACTTTTGTATTTGTCCACGATATTTATTGCTTAATGTGCACCCAATAAGTTCTTGTGGAAAATCATAGTGAAACCAATTTTGTGCTTCTTTAATCAACTTTATAGATCGAATACCCGTTTCTTCATAAAGTTCACGATACGCTGCATCTAATGGTTTTTCATCTTCATCAATCCCTCCTTGAGGAAGCTGCCAACGATGAGATATGTCAATATCTGCATCTGGATGAATGGGCATCATTAAACGACGCCCAACCCACACTTTACCCTCATGATTAAAGACAACAATCCCAACACATTTGCGATATGGAAGAATCTTCAAATTAATACCTGCATCCATTTAATATTCCTCAAAATCGCAAGCTATAGATATCAATTCTCACTTTAACACATCCTTATTGGGATCTGGTGGAAATGCTGCATTTACCATTTCACCTCGTAATAGTTTATAGGCCTCATTCAATTGAATATCATCTTTAGGGTCTTTGGGAACAAAAGCAGCTGAACCAGATCCTTTATTACTCTCTCGTTTTCCTTTGATATGTCCTTTTAATGCAGACTCACCAACTTTTACATCATAACCCTTATATTTTTCGGGGAGTGGCTGCTCTACAATAATATCAGGCGTGATCCCTGTTCCTTGAATAGAAGTGCCAGATGGCGTGTAATAAAGTGCTGTTGTTAAGCGTAAAGCCCCATTTTCACCCAAAGGAATAATTGTTTGAACAGATCCTTTACCAAAAGACTGCGTCCCTAAAATTGTTGCACGACGATGATCTTGCAATGCACCCGCAACAATTTCGGAAGCACTTGCCGAACCACCATTAATAAGAACAATGAGCGGTTTTCCATTGATGACATCACCTGGCTTCGCATCAAATCTTGTCACATCACTCTTTTTGCGCCCACGAGTCGACACAATTTCACCTTTATTGAGAAAAGCACTCGAAACATTAACAGCTTGATCTAAAAGCCCACCCGGATTAAGCCGCAAATCAAGAACGTAACCTTTTAGCTTATCTTCAGGAATTTTAGATTGGATATCTTTAATTGCCGCTAGAAGATTATTTAATGTCTGCTCAGAAAACTGAATAACTCTCACATATCCAATGTCACCCTCAACCCGATATTTCACCGCTTTTACTTTGATAATATCACGAATAATCTTCACTTCAAATGGCTTATCAACGCCAGAACGAATAATTGTTAAGGTAATTGGTGTTCCAGGAGCACCTCGCATCTTATTAACAGCTTCATTCAATGTTTGACCATTCGTTTGTACATCATCAATTTTTGAAATAAGGTCTCCTGCTAGAATACCTGCTTTTGAAGCAGGAGTATCATCCATTGGTGAAACAACTTTAATTAAGTTTTTTTCCATAGTGACCTCAATACCAAGACCTCCGAACTCTCCTTTCGTAGAATCCCGCATATCCTTGGCTTCTTCGGCATTCAAATAAGATGAATGAGGGTCCAGTGATGTGAGCATGCCATTGATAGCATTTTCAATAAGCTTTTTATCATCTGGAACTGTAACATATTGCATACGCACACGCTCAAAAACATCGCCAAATATAGCTAGCTTTTTATATGCATTATCTTCATTATTCGCAGCAACAGACTGCACCATAATCATTGAACAGGCGCCGAGCAATACCCCAGCGACCAAAAGAATAACTTTACGAATCATTTTGGCTCCTTCTTATTTTTTCAGTCTGCCACCAAGGAGTTGGATTTACAGGTTTTCCCTGCTTTCTAAACTCAATGTAAAGCATTGGAGAAGTTTTTCCTATATCCAATGCAACACTGTTTGAAATAAATTGCATCTCCATTATACCCAGAGGCTCACCTGAAAGAACAAACTGCCCCTGTTTTACATTAATTCTCGACATTCCAGTAAGAATGATATGATAACCATTTCCAACGTTGAGAATGATTAAATGTCCGTAAGAACGAAATGGCCCAGCAAAAGCAACAAAAGCATCCACAGGTGATATAACAACAGCTCCTGACTCTGTTTCTATCGTTTCACCAAAGCGCGTAATCTGCGAACTTTTGTTAGAGTGATGTATTCTTTTTCCTGAAACAGGAAAAAGTAAAGAACCTTTTCGGCTTTCAAAATTGGACTGTTCTAACAATTGCAAACTTTTCCGTACCTGTACTGATGCATCAGAGCTAAGTTTTGACTGACGATCAAGCTCTAAAATCAATTCTTCCAAAGACTGCGCTTTTTTAGCAAGAGCAATATTTTTTCGTTGCTGTTCTGTAAGTTCTTTTTCTGATTTTGTTTGTAGTTTGTTTTTTTTGTCTAATAAAAGCTCTAAACGTTTTCGCTGCTCTGCTTGATTTTGCAGTTTTGTCTTTAATCCTGTATATTCCCTAGTAATGGAATTACTCAAATTGGTCAACTCCTTGAGTTTTACTGTTAAATCTCGTGTTTTCTCCTGCATCTGAGGAATAACTGTACCTAATAAAACAGAACTACGTATAGAAGCCAACGCATCCTCTGGCTGTATCATAAGAGCAGGAGGCGGATTCAATCCCATACGCTCCAAAATTGCAAGAACTTCTGCAAATTCAGCACGACGATTTTTTAAACTTTGATAGACTTGTACCCGCTTTTCTATCATTTTTTTAAGCTTTTCTTCCCTTTTAGCAATATCATCTGCTACTATACGTTCTTCTTTAGCCGCCTTTATGAGTGCATCACTCAAAACACGTTGATCTTTTTTTAAATGCTCAACTTGATGCATAAGAAAAGCAACACGCTCACGCGAAAGTGAAATATTTTGGCGAATTTCTCCCAATTCTTTATGGACTTCCGTACTCCTCATTGTATCTTCCGCATGCGATACAGAAAAGCAAAAAAACATACTCAAGAGCAGAATGACAAATATGACGCACTCCTCATATAAATATAGCATCTTTCTATGAAGAAGCTTTTTCATTTGCAAAAACCATGACACCTCATCGTATACATTAGAGATGCTTTAAATGGTGTCAGCTAAAACAATATTAATAAACATATAAATAAGTGCTAAAAATTGAACAAAAATATTAAAAACGATGATACGGATGATTATTTTCAATTGTTACAGCGCGATAAAGTTGTTCTGTAAGAAGAATACGTGCAATTTGATGTGGCCACGTCATCAAACCAAAAGATAAAAGAAAATCAGCACGCTTCCTTATTTGCTCATTATGCCCATCAGGTCCTCCCAAAGCAATGACGACATCTCGAATTCCCTCATCACGATAACACCTCAATTTTTCAGAAAAAGAAGTTGACGAAATCGATTCTCCACGCTCATCTAACACAATTAATCGACATTTTTCAGGTAAAAATTCAATAAGTTTTCTCCCCTCTTCCTCCATACGTTGACAAACTGTTTGAGCACGACTTTCTGGTATCTCTTGTAACTTTTTTAAATGAAAGCCTACAGCACCAGAACTTTTAGAAAAACGATCCAAATAATGTTGAACCAATGTTTGCTCTGCCCCACTTTTCATACGACCAACCGCAAAAATAGAAATTTGCATTTTAATGATCTCCGAAGAGAAGCAAAGCCGTATCATTTAAATCCGGCGTCATCCATATTTTTTCTAAATTATAAAAAAGACGAACTTCTGGACGAAAAAGATGAATGATAATATCACCTGTATCAATCAATACCCAGTCACCTCCAGCAAGCCCTTCTACACACGCAAGCCCCTGCCCACTATCTTTCCAAGTATGTAATAAATGATCAGCAACAGAAGATACATGACGCTGCGAATTTGCTGAAGCTATGACCATATAATCAGCCAAAGATGACTTCCCTCGAATATCAATAGCAACAATATCTTCTGCTTTTGTATCTTCTAAACTCTTGAGAATAACTTCAAGACTCTCACTAACAGAAAAAACTTTTTTTTCTTTTGAAGGCATAATATCATAAGAGTGTTTGTGTGCAACGTTTTTCAGATCAATATCCTTTCTTATCGTTGTGTAATGTCAAAAACAGACTTCTTTAGAAAGAAGCAGAATCTTATGAAATGTTCAAGAAAAATCATTCTTCTCCAAACGAAGGTTTGTTGAAGATTGAAAAGATAAAGGTCCATGCAAATAAGTCCAAACTGGCGGTTTTATAAAAGGTAAGCGCCCACTTTCTCTCTCATCCAAACGAAATCGGCGATAAATCTGTGCCATAGGAGAAAAGAGTGCCGACCTATGGCCTAAAGGACGATCAATAATCGCAATAGGAAGCATAGAGACAATATCACGCCATCGATACCAATGATGTATCGTTGTAAAACTATCCGCTCCCATAATCCATACAAAATTTACACTACTGTAATGGGTAAGAATATGGAAAATTGTATCTACCGATACTTTGCTCCCTATAGCTTTTTCAAAACCTGTCAAGCGAATTTTCGGATGGTCAATAAGTTTAAAACTTAATCGCATTCTCTCCTCTAAAGGGAGTAACTGTGTACAATCCTTTAAAGGATTGCCTGGACTAACCATCCACCATAACTGATCAAGATGTAAACGCCGAATGGCAATTTTTGCAACGAGAAGGTGCCCCGCATGCGGCGGATTAAAGGAACCACCAAAAAGACCTACAACATTAGACCTTTCAACATGTGGCATACAATTTTTCCATGGAAAAAATAGGCTTTTCAAACTCTAACCTGACCATTTCCTTTAACATGATATTGAAATGATGTTAGCTGTTCAACACCTATGGGACCACGTGCATGCATTTTTCCTGTTGCGATACCAATTTCCATTCCAAAACCAAATTCACCTCCATCAGCAAACTGTGTCGATGCATTGTGTAATAAAATAGCTGAATCTAAATGATTAAAAAAGATCTTCACCACTTCCAAATCCTCAGCAATAACCGATTCCGTATGTCCTGATGAATAACGCTTGATATGAGCAATAGCTCCCTCAACCCCCTCAACCGTTTTAACAGAAAGAATAGCATCAAGATATTCATGTGACCAATCTTCTTCAGAGGCTAATTTTACATCTGGCATAAGAAAAACAATATCTTCTGTGGCGCGAATTTCACATCCCTTCTCCTGTAAAGCAGTTAAAACAGGAAGAAACTTTTTTAATGCTTGGCTGTCAATGAGAACTGTCTCAACAGCACCGCATATCCCTGTTCGCCGCAGCTTTGCATTTAAAACAATATTGCGTGCCATATCTAAATCTGCCGATTTATCAATATAAATATGACAAAGTCCCTCCAAATGAGCAAAAATTGGAACACGTGCATCAGACTGAACGCGGGCAACAAGGCTCTTTCCACCACGTGGTACGATCACATCAATCGCTCCATCCAATCCTTTGAGCATTTCCCCAACGGCAGCACGATCTGTCGTTCCAACCATTTGGATAGCATCTTTGGGTAAACCAGAGCGCTCTAATCCTTGTACCAACGCACAATGAAGTGCATGAGAAGAATGAAAGCTATCCGAACCACCGCGCAAAATCGCAGCATTGCCCGCTTTTAAACACAAAGCACTCGCATCAATTGTAACATTTGGGCGACTCTCATAAATAATGCCAATTACACCAAGAGGTGTTCTTACACGACTTATATGAAGCCCATTGGGGCGTGTCCACGCACTTATGACCTGCCCAACAGGATCAGATAAATGAGCAACTTGACGAACACTATCTATCATTGCACCCAAACGCAATTCATCTAATCTAAGCCGATCAATCATTGCTGCTTTCAAATTATTCTGAGCAGCCTTCTCTAAATCCAAACAATTCGCCTGTAAAATTTCATCTGAGTAAGCCTCTAGGCTTAAAGCGATCATTTCCAATGCATTGTTCTTTTGCTCAGAAGAAGCAACAGCCAATGCTGCAGCGGCATAGCGTGCTTTTTGTCCCATATCTTTCATTTTTTCTTCTAAAGTCATCGTATCATCCACTCTGCCAAAATAATAAAAACAAAAGTAACTTTTTTAAACAGAATTGATCAAGTAACGTACAATCATATCATTACGATGCACCATAGCAGAGCGCGCCTCATACCCAAGAATAGCTTCAATTTCTTCACTTTTATGTCCTATAATGCGTACAGCCTCATCTTTGTCATAGCTTACAAGTCCACGCGCAATCTCAACTCCATCTGTACCAACAATTGCAACCGTATCCCCACGCTGGAAATTTCCCTCAACGCCAATAACCCCTGCTGCTAATAATGATTTTCCTGTTTCAAGAGCCCTAATGGCTCCTTGATCAATCGTCAAAACACCAGATGGATCTAAATGACCAGAAATCCATGTTTTCCAAGCATTGACAGATTTCTTACTTGCTGCAAAAAAACTCTTGCGTTCACCTTTGTCAATTGCAGCAAGGGGATTCATACGTTTGCCTGAGGTGATAATCATCGCCGTTCCAGCAGCATTAGCTATTTTTCCGGCATCAAGCTTAGTCTTCATTCCTCCCCGCGAAAACTCTGAAGCAGCAACATCTGCCATTTTTTCGATATCATGCGTAATGGATGCAACAAAAGGTATAAATTCAGCCGTAGGATCTCTATGGGGAGACTTTGTATAAAGACCATCAATATCAGATAAAAGTATTAAAAGATCTGCCCTCACCATTGTTGCCACACGTGCAGCTAAACGGTCATTATCACCATAACGAATTTCAGTTGTCGCAACAGTATCATTCTCATTAATAACAGGCACAGCCCCCAAATATAAAAGCATCTCAATCGTTGCACGTGCATTGAGATAACGTCTTCGCTCCTCCGTATCAAATAAAGTAAGCAAAATTTGGCCTGTTTTGAGCCCATGTTGAGCAAGCGCATCACCATAGGTTTTCGCTAACTCAATTTGCCCCAAAGCAGCACATGCCTGACTTTCTTCCAATTTCAAAGCCCCCTTAGGAAGCTGTAGCAATGTCCTTCCTAAAGCAATAGCCCCTGAAGACACCAATAATATCTCTACACCTTTTTTGTGTAATCCAACAACATCACTGATCAAACTTTTAAGCCATTCAACCCGTAACCCTGTCTGAGGATCAACCAAAAGTGCAGATCCAATTTTGACCACGATACGTTTATAGTGTGTGAGTTTTTGCAATCCAACAGCCATCTCAATCAATCCTGCTATCCCCACCGTTCTCCTCTTTACGTGAAATTTCAATAATACGTGCACCAGCACGCAGCACATTTTCTAAACCTTCGCGACTAACCGCAGAAAACATCATAACAGGTTGATCCGTTACTCTTTGTAAAGCTTCCTGTTTCGTTTTACGCTCGTCAACCGTGAGCGTATCTATTTGGCTTAAAGCGACAATTTCAGTCTTATTACTTAGATTGTTTCCATAAGACTCAAGTTCATGACGCACAATTTGATATGCTTTTGCAACATCTTCTTCTTGAGCAGAAATCAAATGAAGGAGGACACGACAACGTTCCACATGTCCTAAAAAACGGTCTCCAATTCCCACCCCTTCATGGGCTCCTTCGATTAACCCCGGAATATCAGCCAAAACAAATTCACGACCATCAATTCGTACAACACCAAGATGAGGATGTAGAGTGGTAAAAGGATAATCTGCAACTTTTGGTTTTGCAGCCGTCACAGAAGCTAAAAAAGTCGATTTCCCAGCATTTGGTAAACCAACAAGTCCCGCATCAGCAATTAACTTCAAACGAAGCCATATTGCACGCTCTTCTCCAGACAAACCTGGATTTGCACGACGCGGTGCCCGATTTGTCGATGTTGTAAAGTGAAGATTGCCAAAACCGCCATTCCCGCCTTTTGCAAGGCGATAGCGCTGTCCCACTTCCGTTAAATCACAGATTAACGTTGTATTATCTTCTTCAAAAATTTGCGTCCCAACCGGAACTTTAAGGATGACATCATCACCCTTCTCACCCGTCATATTACGCCCCTTGCCATGTCCCCCTGTTTTTGCTTTAAAATGTTGTTGGTATCGATAATCAATCAGCGTGTTAAGCCCATCAACAACAAGCGCCCAGACATCACCTCCCCGCCCCCCATTCCCCCCATCAGGCCCCCCAAATTCTATGAATTTTTCACGACGAAATGATACTGCTCCGGAACCTCCATTACCAGAACGAATATAAACTTTAGCTTGATCAAGAAATTTCATTGGAAGCGCTCACTGAGGAATCAATCTTTCTACCTCTATAGGCAATATATTAATTTTACCAGTTTTTCATCATTGTTAACAGAGAAACTCTAAATATCTCTGAATAACTATTTGAAAAAATCATCATACTTAAATACATGCGTAAAGTTAAGCTTTTTCAAATACGTAAGTAAAGTTAAGCCTTCTTAAAAGAAGGTGCTATTCTTGTATTTTTGTTTTTCCCTTAAATTCAAGCGCTAAAAGATAAAGCTCCACTGATTCTGATCGGCTTGCGGGTGGTTTAACATGATAGACTTTTTTAAAATGCTGTTTTAGTATTGTGAGAAGAGTGTTTTCTGCTCCACCTTGAAAAGCCTTTGCCAAAAAATGCCCACCAGGTTTTAGAACAGAAAGAGCAAAATCAGCAGCAACTTCACATAAATAAATCGTTCTTAAATGATCTGTTTGACGATGTCCTGTTGTTGGTGCAGCCATATCAGAAAGCACAACATCCGGCTTTGTTCCTAAAGCATCAATTAATTTCTGCGGTGCATCTGCATGTAAAAAATCCATTTCCAGCATTACAACCCCAGGCAACGGATCAACATGCAAATAATCAATACCAACCACGCTAGGCTTTTCATCACTTGACCCTACTATATGCCCAGCCACCTGACACCATCCCCCAGGTGCTGCTCCTAGATCAATAACCTTTTGTCCTTTTTTCAAAAAACTATAACGTTCATTAATTTCAATGAGTTTATAAGCCGCACGTGAACGATAACCATCTACTTTTGACTGATGAACATAAGGATCATTCAGATGCCTCTCTAACCATCGCCGTGATGAAGCTTTAATGGTTCCTGCTTTCTTTTTTACGCGCTGATATAATTCATGTGACCCTGAACCTCCATAGCCACCCTTGGGTGTTTTTGTTATTTTTTTCATCGTTATTCATTGTCTCCATATTTAGTTCTCTAACGCTTGAAATCTCTGCTCTTTCTATGACGACACCATACACCATCGCGTAACATCAGCTCTATTAAAATTCCTTCCCTTAATCCACGATCAGCAACCCTTAAACGCTGACTTGGCCAAACTTCTCGAATAACATCTAAAATTGCACAACCAGCTAAAACTAAATCTGCTCTCTCTCGCCCAATAAAAGGACTTATTACGCGTTTTTCTATATCCCATGACAATAGGCGTTTTGTCATAAGAGTAATGTCTGCATCATTCATCCAAATGCCATCCACTTTTCTTCTATCATAACGCTCTAAATTAAGATACATTCCTGCTAAAGTCGTAACTGTACCAGAGGTTCCCAAAAGATGAAACTTCGGACCTTGCGCTAACTCTCCTAATTTATGACGATCTGAAAAATTATTTAACAACCTTCGCACATAGCTTTTCATTTTTTCAAAATCGTCTAAACTAATATTATTTCCTCCAAAACGTTCAGCAAGTGTAACAACACCAACAGGAAGAGAAGTCCAAGCGATAATCTGTCCAGATAAACGAAAAGAACGTTTTTGAGAAACATCAAGGAGAACAATTTCTGATGATCCTCCTCCAATATCAAAAAGCACAATTGCATCAATATTTGGCTCAACAAGCGTACTGCACCCTGTAACCGCAAAACGCGCTTCTGTTTGCCGATCAACAATTTCCAATTCAAGACCTGTTTCATCCAAAACACGCTGAATAAAATGCCTACCATTTTCCGCTGAACGGCAAGCTTCCGTTGCAATCAAACGATAACGCTTAATATGCCTTTGTTTTAATTTTAAATGACAAATCTTTAATGCTTCAATCGCACGATCCATAGCTTGCGTATTAAGAAAACCGTTATTTATTAAACCTTCTCCCAATCGTACAATACGAGAAAAAGCATCAACAACACGAAAATATCCAGGTTTACTGGGAGATGCGATAAGAAGACGACAATTATTCGTTCCCAGATCAAGCGCCGCATAAAGAGGTGGGGATTTTACTTGAGAAAACCGTCGAAGAAAAGGAACTTTGAGTTTTTTTGTTTTTTGAGCTCCTATCATTGTCTGACCATGAAACTCAAAAGCTGTTTCCGATTGAATAAAAACCTGTTTCTGTTTACAATATTTTTTTCTCTGTTGTCCCTTTATATCAACAAATATGGAGTGTGCCTCTGTTCGTGACAATGCAGAAAGATTGTTTTTATTACTACCACACGGATCATAGAACTGATCTGCTTCAGTATCGCATGTTTCTCCTCGCTCTGACTCTTTTGAACCATAATTTAACGGGGTCATTTCTCTCATCCTTTGAGCGTTTCCCCCAATAAATAAACGCAAAAACTCTTCTACTCACTCCTAAATAAAGCAACAATGCAGCATCAAATAATAAAAGAAACCATTCCTTCTTTTTCTATCATCAAAATTTTCTACGCTAGCATTATTCAGATTTTGGTATAATCTTTTGGTTGTTTTCATGAAATCATTCTTCTCTTTATGAATTGAAAACTATAAATTAATCGTTTACGTTCACATTAATTTTTATAAATTATGCTCTTTTCTTTATACCATTTACCGGAGCACACCTCTATTGTAACAAACCTACACTATCATACTATTTGCTGACTCTTAAGGTTACAACAACCTATACATTAGTACGGTTTATAAGAAAAATTTTTTTAATCTCGTTATCCACACACGAGCCTCGTTTGTTATATACAATGAAATAGCTTTGATTATGCTGGAATAAAAGTTCTGTAGTACTACACAATGCAATTACAATAGCTGTTATTTTGTGAATACCAATAAAAACTATCGTTCAAAAAAACCCCTAGAATTATAAATTTATCTGAAAAATATTAATACATAACCAGACCGCTTAAAAAAAGAATTTAGTCTACTCATTATTGTAAGAAATAAATCGATTATTTCTAATCTTTTTTATTTTTAATAACTAACGAAATCTTTCTTTAAGCATTACGGGAAACACTAACTTGATTTTCTATTACATATAAAGAACTTACTGTGACTTTATATTTCATAAAACTCTCACTATTTCCAACAAATCATCTCGATATCATATTATATAAAACTTCTTACTTATTTAATCTTATAATTTACACTCAGAAATATAATACAACAATTTATGGAAAAATGACTCTTGTTAAAAATACTCGATGGATTCTAAGGACGGAAAGAATTAAGTGCTGCATTTAACCCTTTAAATGGTACAGTAAAAGAAAATACCTTACCTTCTTTAGTTTTATAGGAAATACGTACCTTATTGTTCTGCTCTATTTGTTTAGTCAAAACCGGCCCTACAGGTGATTGTGCCAAACAAACCGTTTCATTACATTGCGTATAATTAATAAGAACAGGTTTTTTAACACCTTTTACAAACATTTGAATCGGAACATTTATATCAGAATTTGGCAATGTTCGAAAAAGCATCACTGCTTGACCACTTGTCGTAGAAACAAGAGACCAACTAAAAATGGTATTTCCTTCTTGATCATGAACCGTCTGTGTCACATTACATATACCTTGCTTATGTTTGAGCTTTTGTTTTTCGTCACAAATCAAAGTCCAATCATAAAACTGCATAATAATTCGACGTGTTTCGCCAGGTTCTCCCTTAGGTATCGATAAGTGCGGTGGATGCACTGTATAAATATTATTGTTCTCGTTGGCAAAGCTTTCGCTCTTGCCTATTAAGGCAAGAGCAAACAGAATCTTTACTAACATACTTCTCGTTTTTACAATAACAGCCATTTTTTCTATTATCATCTCAACCTCAGAGTAATTCCAGCACCTATTCCCCAATGACCTCCAGCACTTGTCACAGACACATTCGAGCGAATATTTCCATCTTCAGATGTATAACCAGCACCAATAGCAAGTGCAGATTGACTGCGCCACAAACCACTCCCAAATGAAACACTTAAAGATCCTGGTATATCATAGTAACGTAAGTTGGACACCGCTAGACCAATAGCAGCAGCTTGTCTTGCTTCTTTCCGAACATCCTGAATAGCATAATTCAATGTCTCAAACTTCAT
>NZ_JBHIQK010000003.1:181908-186720 GCF_042196545.1 Bartonella sp. AC70YNML | reverse complement strand
CAATTGTGGAAGTATTTTGTTCAATTTTCTCGTTAATTTTATGCACATGATCCCAATGATCGGAAAAAAGAGAAGAAGCCCAAACCATAGAATACTCAACAGCTGCATGATAAAGGCAACATTATCATTCTTCCACCATACCAAATTTGCGACAGAGAAAGCAGATTGTAAAACAGAAAAGAGAATAAGGATAAAAAGAATTATTTTACATTCTTTTGAATAAAGAGGCAGAGATTCTTTGAAGTTAAGAAAGCGCATTGTCGCATCAAGGGTCTTATGGGCGAGATTGTGTCTTTTCATTTCTCCCAGATCATTACGCAATTGTTGTATGGCTTGCTTTTTTTGCGTTGTACTCTTTTTCAAGTCTTGAGCGAGTTTAAAAGATAACCTGATATGTTTGATCAACCGGTAAGGAAGCCGGATCATAACCATAAACATTACAATGGCAATGATGGTGACCCCTAAAAAAGCCAAAAATTTTATAACAATAGTCACTTGTTTCCCCTATCGCATTGATGTGAAATCATCATTTTTATTCTCTTCTCAAACAAACATTTCTAATTCCTTCACTGTTTTTTTCACGCCATAATGAAGGAGATTATGGAAGATTAAAATGACAGGTAAAGAAACAACAATACACGCACAAAACCAAAACAGCAGCTGCACGCCAAAAACGCCAACCTTAAACAATAGAGGCATATAATTGTGTAAAAAAATCGCAGATTTTGGAAAAAAAGCAAAAAAAGCGAGCAAAACTGCGAAAACCACAATCACAATGCAGGCTATCGAAACGATGATAAAATAATCTTTTCTTGAAAGTTCCAAAGATTCTTTAAAAGAAAGGGAGCTGAGCTCTGTTGCAAAAACTGTATTTTGTCCTATGCTGACTTTCTGATTATACCCCAAATTCTGCAATGCACCCTTTTTTAATTTCCGCCGCATCCCACACAACAATATTGTCCGTTTTATCAAAGAATAATAAAGTACCAAGATTGTCATCAGAGTAGAAAAAAGTATCATGATCTCCCCGAAAAACATGACAGTACTCCACCATACTGTGGTAAAAATTACAAAAGTACTTATAAAAGAAGCAGCCACTTGTTTCCCTATTGTGTTCTGTTGAGAAATTGGTTGTCTAGTTGTTGCTGCTCTGGCAATGTATCCCACAGATTCATCATTTCCTTCACCTCCCGTTTAGAGATAGCGTTAAAGACAAAAAAGAGTGGAAAGAACACCACAAGAACACCAAAAATCATTTGCGGCAAAAGACATAAAAAAGCCCAAACACTATTCCATCCCGCATCACGCAAAAACACGATTGCAGGATTATTTTCAAAAGGCTGTTTCAAGATCTCTTTAATCATTTTTCGAAGATCTCCTTGTTCCATTTGTCCCAGTGCTTGAAACTGTTCTTTGGATATAACGTGAAAAAACTCCAAAGGATTCATATAGACAGTCGCGGCAAAAAGCACCAACAAGAGGATAGCCAAACACAAAATGATGACGTAATCTTTTCTTGAGAGAGCCGTCCATTTTTTGAAAACCGCACACTGATTCAACACGGGCTGTGACGCAAAAGCCGTATTTCCCTTATGGGCAAATTGGTGTTGTGATTTATCTTCGATCATACGGATATTTTCTCACTTCTAACATGCCCACTCACTCTTTGAGAACATGCAACCAGCAAAACCGGTTTATCTAGCACTCTTCTCACCATGAAACACGCGCTATAAGACCCTTTAAGTCTATTTTTAAAATTTCTCATACGTGACAACATACAATCCCTAAGCCTCACAAGCACAAATGCCATTGTATCCTCTTATCTATTACCCACACTTCAAAAGACAATGTTTCACAAAACTCAACAAGCAAAAATATTCAATCTAAGAAATAGATGATGTGTAAAGTTTACAAACAATACACTGATTTATAACAATTTATTGTTTTTCATATTAAATGAGAACCCTAAATACCGTAGGATTGTCTTATTCCAAGCCTATTCCATATTAAATCGATCCAAACCATGTCTCTTGCGCGTTACAAGCAGAAAGAGCCGTATAGAGTAAAACATTAAGAAAGGATGATAAATGCCTCTAAGGAAGCGTCTCAAATGCCAAGAGCTGTCCGCAACAATGAGAGCTGGCAAAATGTGTGATGCTATAGACTTTCTTCTTTACAAGTGTAAAAACGGAAGTGTTCAATAGATTTTATATTATTCAAACTTTATATGGATTTCATTGGGAACTTTATCGTTGTACCCTTCATGAGCACCCTTGCGAAATGGGCAAAAGAGAGCCCTAAGACATACCTCTTTAAAAAGCAACATAAAAACAAAGTCAAACACGCAACCGATTATCCAGTATGAAAAGCGTGCAACAAACAACCTTAATCCTCATTTGAAAGCTTCTTAATCAAAAAGGCTTCATTTTAAAAATCCTTCATTAAAGATGAAACATTTCACAGCCCCCACATTGATACAGCCCCTACATTCATCAAGGCATCTCCTATAAAAGCATCTTTTTATAAAGGCACTTTCTTCTTATAAAAACAGCTTCTTTCGATAATGCATTCCGTCCTTTAAACGACATCCCCTCGTCTTATGATGAGATCCATTAAAACGGAAAATTTATACTCTATAAAGGATACTTACAAAGGAAATACTAAACCAAATAGCGGGATCATTCACAGTTTATTTTAAGCCAATAAATGATATTTTATTTGAAAACATAGGGCATCTTATGCTATTATAATAGAATGTGGAGGTTTGCTTTTTGCCGCTCTCTGCCACTCAACAGAAGACAATATATCTCTTATAAAGGATAAAAGTATGCTTAACAGCGTGATGTATATCAAATATCTTGGGAAAGCGCCCAACAACAAAAAATAAGAGAACCCAAATAACAAGCTCCCAACTTAAGAAAACAATGACCTTTCAAAAGTGGAATTGAAAAATTTCCACAAAGCGCTCGTGAAAAAAGAGACAAATAATCCCATTAGAAAAAACTTCCTATTAGAAAGACGATGACATGCCCTTGAAATCCATTCTTATTTTTTCATTCACATTTGACAAAAATTTTCCTTCAATTTCTCAAGAGAATTCAATTTCTCAAGAACAGTTAAGAAATATTTAGAAAGCAAATAATCCGCTAGCAATAAAAAAATAAGCATAATAGGGGCGGAAAATAAGACTGATAGGGATAAGATAAAAATAGTAAGAAACACCTTAAAGATGATTTTTTCGCCCCACACCGTTGCTTTTCTTTGCATTAAAACGCCTTTAGTATCGTTTGTTTTTTGATCTGCAACGGCTGATATTTCCCACAGTATTTGCTCCCTCCCCCTTAAGTATTTGCTCCCCCAATATTTGCGCCAAGTGCTTTTTACATCACTGTCCCCCATCAACAGACAGTTTCTTTTTCATTCAAATGGTTAAGTTCATGAAAATACGTAAAAAACGCGGTAGATCAAAAATAACAGGAAAGCAAGAGCCCAAAGGCCGTATTTCACGTGCCCAAAGCTCCAGCGAATCTGGGCTTCAATCTGCGATTGAAATGCGTGCCAAACACTTTGGTTTAAGCCTCGAAGAAGCGAAAAATCCGCTTGTCGGAACCTATATTGGGCGTCTTTGTTTGCTTGGCTATAAAGAGGCTTCATCAGGCATCAGTAAAGAGCAATATGACACGGCGCAACAATACTTGCAAATTAGAAACGACTATTTATGTGCAAAAGGTTTACCAAACGGTTATTATGATGGTTTTACGCACAGCGCATCAGATGAGAAAGCAAAAAAGCAATGGATCCAAAGAGCAACGGAACACTATGAAGCTATGCAAGAAGCGATTAAAGAAGCACAATATCTACATCGTCAACACAACTTTCATGCGGCATTACACTATCTTGTTATAGAAGATCAACCGCTGCCTAATCTTGTTGGCTCGTTGCGTATTATTCTTGATGCCCTTTATAAACATTTTGACAGTTCTACCCAAAAGAGCCTTGGCTAAAACACCCATCATTTCCTCCCCCTCACAGGATAAAGATTCTCCCCCTCCTTTTATAACATGCCTCTTTATAACCAGCGCCTTTATAAAGCCCCCCTTTGGCAGGGTGCTCTTGAGAACCTCTGAGCTTGCCCTTTCATAGAATTTCATGAGATTGACAAGCTTAAAGCGCACAACAAACAAGCTTAAAAATATCCACCACGTTCTTTAAAAAATACTTCAACTGTCAAAGAGACTTAACCTTATACCTACCAGTGCCTCACTTAATCCATGCCTCAAAGGACAATATTTCACGGCATATTCACGGCATGGACAAGATAAATATTGCCCCCTCTTTAAAAAACAGCAACATTCTTCCCTCTACCCCCATTGTAACAAACCACCCTCATCATACACTTCACCCAATATCGCGACATCCTTAGCTCTTCAGACAATTCATTATCGTCATTTTACGTCTTTTCTTGTACAATTCTATATGGCTCTTCTGATCTTATGACGGACAAGAGCTATGGCTTTTATTTCAGCATAATCTGGATTTCTCATTCAAGATAAATAATGATAAAATATTCACTATAAATCAATAACTTATCATTAAAATAACCCGTTATTTTTTGACACAATTAAAAGCATCATCCCTTAAACGAAAGAAAAAGCCCCTACCAACAATCTCCTCCCTCATCAACAACTGCACCGATAACCCTCCCATCACACCACCACTAATACGACAGCCTGCACAGCCCTAATTACCCCCACAAATCGCCAACACCTAAAGCTTTGCCCCCGCAACACCTTCCAACCACCGCCTTCCCAA
>NZ_JBHIQK010000003.1:141123-181808 GCF_042196545.1 Bartonella sp. AC70YNML | reverse complement strand
TTTCATCAATAAAATACCACGGATTTCAAAACCACAATTCTCCCTTCACCTTTCCCCTCCTTTCTCAAAGGAGAAAAAGCATTTACTCAATAAATCTTTATACAGAAACCTTTAGAGACCCCAACAGCCACTCGAAGAGCCATCACGCCTCTAAGCACCCACGAGTCCCCCACCTCGTCATCCCCTCGGAACACCCCCTGCGCAATACCTAAAGCTTTGCCCCCGCAACACCTTCCAACCACCGCCTTCCCAATTTCATCAATAAAATACCACGGATTTCAAAACCACAATTCTCCCTTCACCTTTCCCCTCCTTTCTCAAAGGAGAAAATGTTTTTTGCCACATCAAAAACTTTTCCATTAAAACAAGATATTTTGCTGCATAGCTAATGAATGAGATTTTTTCTGTAGATTTTTTCCCGCGATAAAAAAGGAAAAATAATCGTTTTGCGGTTGACAGAATATGAAAAATCGTATTTAATGGTAGATGCGGTAAGGGGTTTTCTGCGTCCAGATTTCATCATAAAATTTTCGCATTACCATAGACTGTTATAAAACAGTGTGTTTCGCGGCAATGTTTAAAACTTTACGGTTTGAAGGTATCTTTCGTCCTTTTCTGACTGTTTTCTTTTGCATTACACAATTTGCATCACCAACAGCCCCATAATTTTGAGATTTTCAAAACAAGTGGTATTCAATAAGGGCTCCCAATAGAACGCCCTAATAATCCCCTTATAAAATACCAATATAATACATCACAGCAATGATGAGCACTACACGCATAAAAATATGAAAACGGCATTATTATGCTCTCATCGCCTCACCTTTCAAGATGCAAAGGCTTGTTTTTCAAAACATTGTTTAGCCAGAATTGAAGAAGATAATATTACCTATCGATAATCAATATGGAGGCTAATAGTATGAAGCCACAAGATTCCCCCCCACCTCATTCCTCACAAACCCCAGAAGGTGCAAGTGCACCTGAAGGGGCGCGTGCAAATGCATCATTAGACACTCTTACTGCACATTTAGAACGGCTTAACATTGAAAAAATAAAAAACACCCCTTTTAATCGTGCGGAATTAAAAGATATTATTGCCGGTTTAGAAAAGCATAATGCCGATGGCAGTTGGATCAAAAATTATTATGATATTCTAGATCTGTACATGATGCCAGCCTTGGTCGATCAAGCAAATCGTAAATATCCAGAGATGAATCTCAAACTTACAAGCCCCCCAGACGGCTTTGCCCTTGCACTCAAAGAAACGCTCGAAAAGGGCATAAAATCTTCTAGGCTGATCGTTAACGCACAAGATAGGGGAATTCATTTTGCGGTTGTCGATCATCAAACCATTGATAATAAAACATCTTTGATCTTTTTTGAACCGACCTTACTGCGTGACACGCTTCCCGCATTACTGGCATTAAGGACGCGACAATCCATTGAACATCACCAATTTCCGAATATTCATTTTGCCATGGTAGAAATGGATATTCAACGAAGCTCCTCTGAATGTGGGATGTTCAGCTTAAGCCTTGCCAAAAAGCTTTATCTCGAAGCTCAAAAATTAGAAAGACTACACAAAGATAATATTAAGGGTGTGTTATGTGAACCAGACACGCCTTTACCTGCTGAAAAATTAGATCCATATCTTCCAGCTCGTTTATACAAACACGTGCAAGGCAGAAGACGTCTTGGGGAATATCTAAAAGCCAACCCAGAAGCAGCACAGGAGAAAGTAAACAAAAAAGGCGAAACCCTAACCGAAAGATTTGAGAGAAGCTTGGTAGCAACAGAGACAAAAACTGTTTCTGTTTCACAACACAGAAAAAGAGCTACAGAATACAAATCTCTAATGATGTAATAAGCGTTTTGGCCATAGCCATATTCCACATCCACAAAGAATGAAGCTCTGCGGCTTTACGGTAAGGCATAAATTGCTGTTAGCAAATCTTCTTTTCCCTTTGAAGGAGGTAAAGATGCAAACAGTAAGCAACGTGATCTCTTAAAAGATAAAAAGATACCTTACCTTTGACTCTGAAAAGCGTGCGATTTTGTCTTTGGTAACAAAATTTTTTAAAATAAAGATGATTTCATCTCTTTGTTTTTTTTAGATAAAAATCTTTCCTGCAAAACATTGTTTAGCCAGAATTGAAGAAGATAATATCACCTATCGATTATCAATATGGAGGCTAATAGCATGAAGCCACAAGATTCTTCCCTCCCTCATTCCTCACAAACACCAGAAGGAGCAAGTGCAAATGCATCGTTAGACACTCTTGCTGCACATTTAGAACAACCCAGTAGCGAAAAAGGCAAAGATATCCCATTCAATCGTGAGGAATTAAAAGATATTGTTGCCCGTTTAGAGGATGATATCTCAACGGGTCGTTGGTTCACAGCTGATTATGCAAGTACAGACCTTAAACTAATGCCAGCCTTGATAGATCAGGCAAATCGTAAATATCCCGACATGCGTCTTCAATTGGCAGCGTCATCTCACGACTTTGCCCTTGCACTCAAAGAAGCCATCGAAAACGGCGTTCAATCTTCTAGATTTATTATTCACACAAAGGACAGGGGAATCCATTTTTCAGTGATTGATCATCAAACCATCGATGACAAAACCTCCGTGATATTTTTTGAACCTACAACACTCAACAATATGAAACCAGCAGTGCTGGCATTAAGAACACAATTGGCTCTTAAAGCGCATGAGTTGCCCAATTGTTCTTTTGCCATGGTAGAAATGGATATTCAGCGAAGCTCTTCTGAATGTGGAATGTTCAGCTTAGCCCTTGCTAAAAAGCTTCATACCGAATCTCAAAAATTAGAAAGACTGCATAAGGATAATGTTAAGGGTGTATTATGTGAACCAGATACACCTCTATCTCCTGAAAAGTTAGATACATATCTTCCAACCTCTTTTTACAAACACGTGCAAGGAAGAAGACGTCTTGGGGAATATCTAAAAGCCAATCCAGAAGCAGCACAGGAGAAAGTAAACAAAAAAGGCGAAACCCTAACCGAAAGATTTGAGAGAAGCTTGGTAGCAACAGAGACAAAAACTGTTTCTGTTTCACAACACAGAAAAAGAGCTACAGAATACAAATCTCTAATGATGTAATAAGCGTTTTGGCCATAGCCATATTCCACATCCACAAAGAATGAAGCTCTGCGGCTTTACGGTAAGGCATAAATTGCTGTTAGCAAATCTTCTTTTCCCTTTGAAGGAGGTAAAGATGCAAACAGTAAGCAACGTGATCTCTTAAAAGATAAAAAGATACCTTACCTTTGACTCTGAAAAGCGTGCGATTTTGTCTTTGGTAACAAAATTTTTTAAAATAAAGATGATTTCATCTCTTTGTTTTTTTTAGATAAAAATCTTTCCTGCAAACATTGTTTAGCCAAAATTGAAGAAATAATACCATTTATCGATCATCAATATAGAGGCTAAGATTATGAAGCCACAAGATTCTTCCCTCCCTCATTCCTCACAAACACCAGAAGGAGCAAGTGCAAATGAATCTTTAGAAGACCTTATTGCACGTTTAATGCAAAGTTCCATCCAAAAAGAAGAAGAACATACTGCACCGAATTCTGACGAATTAAAAGATATTATTACAGGCTTAGAGAGAGATCTTGTAACCGGCCGTTGGATTAACTCTTATTATGAAAACACAGATATTAGATTGATGCCAGCTCTCGTAGAAAAAGCAAACAGCAAATATCCAGACATGAATCTCAAATTGGCTCTTACAGCAGAAGAGTTTTCGCACGCCCTAAAAGAAGTCGTTGAGAGCGGCGCAAATTCTGCCCAATTTATAGTCAATTCGGGAAGCAAAATCCACTTTGCCGTCCTTGATTATCAAAAAGTTGATGAGAAAATCTCTTTGATTATGCTTGAACCTACAACATTTCAGAATATCGCGGCTTGCAAACTAGGGATAAAAATAAATCAAACCCTTCAACGTCTTCAACTGCCTCCTTATTCTTTTACCACAGCAGAAATGGATATTCAGCGAAGCTCTTCTGAATGTGGAATGTTCAGCTTAAGCCTTGCCAAAAAGCTTCATCTTGAATCTGATAAATTAGCAAGATTGCACAAAGATAATGTTAAGGGTGTATTATGTGAACCCAATTCATCTGTATCTGCTGAAAAGTTAGATTCCTATCTTCCAACCACTTTTTATAAACATGCGCAAGGAAAAAGACGTCTAGAACACTATTTAAAAGTCCATCCGGAAGCTGAACATGAAACAGTCAACAAAAAAGGGGAAACTCTGAGAGAGAGGTTTGAAAAAAACTTAAGAACAACAGAAGGAAAAACTGTTTCTGTTTCCTCCCACCAAAAAAGGATTACTGAATACAAATCTTTAACGATGTAATTAAGGCTTTTTCCATATTCCTATTCATCAAAGAACGAAGAGAGGCTGCTTTACGGTTAAGATTTCTCTAAGCAAACCAGCTTTTGCTCTCTTAAAACAAAAATAGCCAACAACTTTCCTCTTAAAGAAAAACACCATTGTCCTATAAAACCAGCCCCTCTTAAAATTGTATCAAAATTCCACAGCTCTTGTTAGCCCAAAGCTCTGTGTAACAATGAGGCTCTTTGGATAAGCAAAACGCTTGATACATAAAATATTTAATGCTTTCGTCTTCAGTAAAAGCATATGTCTTGTTTTTCTAAGAGTATCCACTTCGTATCTCAAACACCCCCACATCAATGCCATGCTCTCAAACCACCACGAACAGCCGCTCTCTGTCCCCACAATCACACACCATCCGTTCTCTCCATCTCTCACTCCTCACAACCACTGCCAACACAAATAATTGTACACCTCTCCCAATCCCTGCCGCGCCAACAGTGCCCTTCTAAGAGTTCCACTCACCATACCATACATGTCACCCCTCCAACCTCACCCGTATCATGCCACCACTAACACAATCGCCAACAAAACCGCCAGCGCAATGGCAATGACCCGTGTGCACCACATCAACACCGCCCGCGCCAATAAGACGCGATCAACAAACCACACCCCATGGGAACGGATCTCAAAACCAACAACAACGCTCTCCATCCCCACAAACAAACCCTTTCCCCTTGCAAAAACTCTTTCTCACAAGAGAAAAAGAATTTATGTGACCAGAATGCACCTCTATACGGAATTTTTTATAGAACCCTCTCCCCCTCACAACCAGCTTAACCGGGGGGAGCCCATCGTCCTTTCCCCACCATGCTACCCCCGCGCCAACAAAACCGCCAGCACAATGGCAATGACCCCGTGTGCACCACATCAACACCGCCCGCACCAATAAGACGCGATCAACAAACCACCCCATGGGAACGGGTCTCAAAACCAACAACAACGCTCTCCCAACGGAAAATATGACCACATCCAACCATGCCCCCTAGAATTACACAGGTAACATTTTGATTTAATTAATTTTTTCTTCTTTTCTGTTTTTGAAGCGTGAAAAAATTCATTTTTAATCTGTCAACCAGCCTCACGTTAACGTGAGGCTTTATTTTATGGAGAAGTAAATGAGAAAAATATCATCAGCAGGGCTTGCACTCATTAAACAATGGGAAGGATTGCGTTTACAAGCCTATAAAGATTCCATCGGGGTGTGGACAATCGGCTATGGCCATACCACCACGGCTGGCCAACCGTTCGTTCACAAGGGCATGATCATTACTGAAAAACAAGCAGAAGAAATTCTTTCTCAAGATTTAAGACAATTTGAAAATACCGTTGAAAAACATGTGACAGTTTCTTTAACGGATGAACAATTCGCCGCGCTCGTATCGTTTTGCTATAATATAGGAACATCGGCTTTTTGTAATTCGACCCTTCTAAAAAAGCTCAATAATGGCGAATATGAGGCTGTCCCTGCTGAGTTACAAAAGTGGACTAAAGCAGGAGGAAAACGTCTTCACGGTTTAGTGCACCGTCGTGCAGCAGAATCGGGATTATGGGCAAAAGGGGCTTATGTTTCTTCCAACTATCAAACTGTAGAAACGCAAGCACCAACAGGATTTTTCAAAGCAGAAGCGCTTACACCGATTATTGGTTCTTTTTCTGGACTTGGAGGCTTATTGGCAGGCAATGGTCCCATCCAATGGGCATTAGCAACCATTATGGTTTTAGCCGCCTGCGTTGGCATTTTCTTTGTGGCAAAACGGTTTCGGGAGCAGCGCTTATGATGTGGTGGTTGAAAAAAAATCTAATGATAACAGGAGCGGCTCTGACCGCTTTTTTTATCGCTTTAGCAAAAGCTTTCACTCTTGGAAAGAAGGTTGAACAACAAAAGCAAATAGAAAAAACGCTAAAGTCATCAACAACACGGCTAGAGGTGGAAAATGAAATTAATCAAAAAAGTGATGCTGATGTACGCGCTTCTCTTACTCACTGGTTGCGCGATAAAAACAATCAATGAGCATTTTTCTTGCGTTGGTTGGATGCCCATTTATTTAGACAACAAAGATCTCAATATCATCAGTTCAAATCTCGCAAGAGATATTTTAAAGCATAACAAACAAGGGGAACACATGTGTGGGTGGAAACATGGCTAGAAAAAAAACGGAAAAACAAACAGAGCTTACAGAAAAGGAAAAAGAAGTCCTACAAGAAATCATCACAACGTATAAAAGTGTAAAAATGATGTCACGCTATACGAAGTGGATTATCTTCATCATTTTCTTATTAGCGCTTGATTTTTCACGAATCATAGATGTGCTGGGAAGTATTTTTACACAAAAATCGAATATTCAGCTCTAAAATAAATAAAAAACGTGAGACGTTTTAAATCTTTTAAATATAAAAAGCCATTCGTTATTTTTTGAACACATGGAGTTTTATTGATGATTTTTCACGTCTCACGAGAAATTTTTATACACTCTTCACAAACACTTTCATGAAATGAATTTAGGAGCATGAAGAGAGATTTTTAACCAACGCGTAAGTCAATAACTTTGGTAACATAAGAAAAGGATCATACCAACGTACATTTTTTAAATAATCTATTGATATCCAAATGATTTTATACTCTTCATAAATAGCATAGCCAAGAATTTTGTATTACAAAATATTTCTTTTAAAGAAGCGCATAAACAAGCAATGTAATGGGAGCCTTACATAAAACCTCTTATCTTTACGTTTAATAAAAAAGCAAGCTGGCTCCTCCCTGCCTCTCAATGCCCCCCAATTCCCTGCCCCCCAATTCCCTGCCTCTCAATTCCCACCCTCTCAATTCCCACCCTCTCAATGCCCTTATGTCCTATGCATAAAGGTCAAGTTGAAGAGAATATATGGAAAATCCTTGGCTCGAAAATATGAAAAGAAAGCATGAAGCTACAACAGAATTTCGCGTGCCTTTATCATCAGAAGCATTAAAAATTCTAACACAAGCACGCCTATTGTCTCGTCATGATTTTTTTGGCTACCTGTCATGGTCCCCTTAGCTCAAAAATTGCTCCCTACTCAAGAATTTTCTGTAACAATATAGGCAACAAACAGAACTTGAGTATAACAACATGGGTTTGGCTCCAGTTTAGGTGATGAGCTTACCGAAAAAAAGATGAGAGCAAGGCGAAAAATTAGCTTTTATCTTTAAGCTTCTCAAATGGAGCAGTCTCCCCATTTCAGAGATCAACTAAACAGAGAGATGCTTATTCCTCTATGCAAAAGCTTGAAATACCAGCATCTTATTCATAAAAAACAAACCAGCCCCATCATTCTCTTTTCAATTCTGTCTTTCCAACGCTCAATAGGTACTAACTCTTAACTACTGACTTTTAATGATTGCGTTGGTTCATAAAAACCGTAGTGACCTCTCACCTTATGAAGCACAAACCCAGGATTTTTTAACGGTGCAGGCATAAATCTGAAATGAAAAAACAGAACTGTATTAGGAATAACTGACTATAAATCAAAGAATTGTATTTTTATTAGCAAAATATTTTCAAAGGAAACCACGATCCCCGCACAATAGAAACATTTCATAAAAACAAGAGAAAAAGCTATGGATTAAGAGTGAGATTCATTCACAATGACGGTAGATAAACCAGTGGAGAATAGAACAATCCTATAAGATAAAGGAACTGTCATAAAAGGAAAAACTGTATGAAACGTGAAAAAGCATAAAAAAAAACGGGCCCAGAAGACCCGTTTCTTTATTATTTCTATGGAAAAAAGCTTAGAAATCCATTCCGCCCATTCCACCCATTCCGCCAGCAGGCATCGGAGGCATTGGTGTATCTTTCTTTGGAACTTCAGCAACCATTGCTTCTGTTGTGATCAGAAGGCTCGCAATTGAAGCCGCATTCTGAAGAGCAGAACGCACAACTTTCACAGGATCAACAATTCCCAAAGCAATCAAATCACCGAATTCACCAGTTGCGGTATTGTAACCATAAGTGTCAGCATTATTTTCCAGCACTTTGCCCACAATAATAGCGGCTTCTTCACCAGCATTGCTTGCAATCTGGCGCGCTGGTGCTTGTAGAGCACGACGAACGATACTAATACCAGCTTCTTGGTCAGGATTACTTCCCTTAACGGTCAACGCATTTGCTGCACGCAACAATGCGGTACCACCTCCAGCAACAATACCTTCTTCAACAGCAGCACGTGTTGCATTCAAAGCATCATCAACACGGTCTTTCTTTTCTTTCACTTCAACTTCTGTTGCACCACCCACACGGATAACAGCAACACCACCAGCGAGTTTAGCAAGTCTTTCTTGCAATTTTTCACGGTCATAGTCAGAAGTTGTTTCTTCAATCTGAGCCTTGATTTGATTGACGCGAGCAGTAATTTCAGCCTTTTGTCCAGCACCATCAATAATGGTGGTGTTTTCTTTAGAAATATTCACTTTCTTTGCACGTCCAAGCATATCCAAAGTGACATTTTCAAGTTTAATGCCCACATCTTCAGAAATAACCTGTCCGGATGTCAAGATAGCGATATCCTCTAACATTGCTTTACGGCGATCACCAAATCCAGGAGCTTTTACAGCAGCAATTTTCAAACCACCACGCAACTTGTTGACCACGAGCGTTGCCAAAGCTTCACCTTCCACATCTTCAGCAATGATAAGAAGTGGTTTTCCAGACTGAACAACAGCTTCAAGCACAGGAAGAAGAGATTGCAAATTAGACAATTTCTTTTCGTGAATGAGAATGTAAGGATCATCAAGATCAGCGACCATTTTCTCAGCATTTGTGACAAAATAAGGGGAAAGATACCCACGGTCAAATTGCATTCCTTCAACGACTTCTAATTCCGTTTCAGCAGTTTTAGCTTCTTCCACGGTAATGACGCCTTCATTGCCCACTTTTTCCATAGCATCAGCGATCATTTTACCGATTTCAGCAGCGCCATTAGCGGAAATTGTTCCCACCTGTGCAATTTCTGCTGAAGTTTGGATTTTTTTTGCTTTTTTGAAGAGGTTTGCCACCACTTCTTCAACAGCAGCATCAATCCCACGTTTAAGATCCATTGGGTTCATGCCCGCCGCAACAGCTTTAACACCTTCTTGCACAATAGCTTGTCCTAAAACAGTTGCTGTTGTTGTTCCATCACCAGCGATATCATTGGTTTTAGAAGCAACTTCGCGCAACATTTGTGCACCCATATTTTCGAACTTATCTTCCAGTTCGATTTCCTTTGCAACGGATACACCATCTTTTGTGATACGAGGCGCACCGAATGATTTATCAATCACCACATTGCGACCTTTAGGGCCGAGTGTCACCTTAACAGCATTAGCAAGGATGTCGACACCGCGCAACAAACGCTCACGCGCTTCACGGCCAAATTTGACTTCTTTAGCAGCCATTTAATTTCTCCTTGGAGTTTTCTCAAAATAGTACACAATGAAAAATTAAGCGCTTCAATTAGCCCATAATTCCCATAATGTCAGATTCTTTCATGATGAGGAGATCTTCCCCATTAATCTTGACTTCAGTTCCAGACCATTTTCCAAACAAAATACGGTCTCCTGTTTTGACTTCTAACGGCACGCGCTTTCCGTTATCATCGAGAGCGCCATTGCCAACAGCAATCACTTCGCCTTCTTGGGGTTTTTCTTTTGCTGTATCAGGGATGATAATCCCACCAGCCGTTTTATTTTCAGATTCAACCCGACGGACAACGACACGGTCGTGAAGTGGGCGGAATTGTATATTAGCCATGTTTTAAATCCTTAAAACTGAACATAATTGCATTAATCTTAAAAGTTCTTGCTAGCACTCTCAAGCTACGAGTGCTAGCATGTATTAGATATAAAATCGGCATCTCTTAATGTCAAGAATAGCCATAAAAATAATTTCTCTAAATGAAGCTTCAAAGTCTTGCCTCTTATTGCACTTTCGCGTTATCTATCTTTTTTGAGAACCCGTGAACAAAAAAGGATCTTATCATGGTTGAAACACGTCAGGAAACGGATAGCTTTGGAACGATTTCGGTACGTCAAGATCGTTATTGGGGCGCACAAACTGAACGTTCTCTGCATAATTTTAATATTGGCAGTGAAAAGCAGCCTCTTGCCATCATCTATGCCTTAGTCCTTGTCAAAAAAGCAGCAGCGATTGTAAATATGGGCAAAGGAAAACTACCAGAAAATATTGGAAAAGCAATTATTGCCGCCGCTGATGAAGTGCTTGCCGGCGATTTTGATACGCATTTTCCACTGTCCGTCTGGCAAACAGGTTCTGGCACACAAAGCAATATGAATGTCAATGAAGTCATTGCTAATCGTGCTAGTAAGATTTTGGGAGGAAAACTTGGAAGCAAAAAACCAGTTCATCCCAATGACCATGTCAATATGAGCCAATCATCGAACGATTCCTTTCCCACGGCGCTTCACATTGCCACCACGTTGCAAACACGCCAACACTTACTGCCAATCCTTGAAGCTCTTATTGCGACATTAAAACAAAAAGAGCAAGAATTTGCAGATATCATTAAAATCGGCCGCACCCATACGCAAGATGCAACCCCTTTAACCTTAGGGCAAGAATTTTCAGGCTATCGTGCCGCATTAGAAGCCAATTTTCAGCGTATTAAAAATGCTCTAACCGATGTCCAAATGCTTGCTCAAGGTGGTACGGCTGTTGGCACAGGACTGAATGCACCCAAAGGTTTTGACGTTGCTTTTGCGCAAACAGTGAGCACTCTCACAGAAATAACGTTCCAAACTGCCCGCAATAAATTTGAAGCACTTGCCCATCATGGCGCCCTTGCGCATTTCCACGGGAGCTTGAATGCCTTAGCTGCTGATCTGTTTAAAATTGCCAATGACATTCGGTTTTTAGGCTCTGGTCCACGTTCCGGTTTAGGGGAACTCAGTCTTCCTGAAAATGAACCCGGATCTTCTATTATGCCCGGCAAAGTCAACCCCACGCAATGTGAAGCCTTAACCATGGTCGCATGCCAAGTTTTTGGTAATCACACCAGCGTAACCTTTGCCGCAAGCCAAGGACATTTTGAACTCAACGTTTATAAACCTGTTATTGGCTATAACGTTTTACAATCAATTACCCTTCTTGGTGATTGCATGCGTTCTTTTGATATGCATTGTATTCAAGGATTACGGGCCAATCGTGTTCATATTCACTCGCTCATGGAGCGCTCACTCATGTTAGTCACAGCTCTTGCACCAGAAATTGGCTATGAAAAAGCTGCTGAAATTGCCAAAGCAGCGCATAAAAATGATACAACTTTGCGCACCGAAGCATTAAAAGCAGGGGTTTTTGTAGAGGATTATGACCGATTAGTTGATCCCAAAAAGATGATTGCTCCCCAATAAACAACTCACTAAAAAAGATACAAACGTCTTAAAACAAATCTTTCTGTCAAAAGATCGGGGTGTTTTACACCCCGATGATGACCGATAACAATTACCCACAGCGTTCATTTTAGGCTCTGAGCCGCATTTATGCTATGGGTGTTTTTGTTGCTTATATTGTACTTAAAAGGCACAACGATTTTGGAAAGGAATGGATAGTCATAGCTCAACACCCAATAGCTATACTGGCAAAAAGTGATTTAAAGGGATATGACCTTAAGGTGTTTTTCATTCTAGCTTCGCGTCTTGATTTTGAAAATCTATTAGCTATCAACCAAACAAAATTAGCTCAAAAAAATCGGTATTAATAGACATAATTTCAATCGAAGTATAAAAAGATTAATGAATTCATCGTAGTTACGCTTTACAATGTTATCATTATTGATAACATTGGGTAAATAACTCTTATCTCAATGAGATAATGTGTTTATTTATAATAATAATCTAGCGTTATCCATATTGAACGAGAATCCTAAATACCGTAAGATTTTCTCATTTTAAATCTGTCCCATGTTGCATCAATCAAAATCACTTACTTGCACATCACAAACGCAATGAATGTATGAATAGAAATTGTATCCGATAAGGACTACAAACGCCTCTAATGAACCACCTCAAGTGCCAAGGACTGTCACAACGGACAAAGGGGCCTATCACAACATTGTGGAGAGGACTGTCACAACACCCTACGAACTGGCAAATATAGTAATGGTACCGACTTTCTCCTTTATGAAGCGTAAAAGAGGTGCTCAATAGATTTATCATTATATCATTCACAATCGCCGTCGTGAAATGGGTTTAGGAACATTGAGAAATGTCTCCTTTATGAAGCGTGAAAATGGGTGCTCAATAGAGGAACAGCTGTTGGAACAAAATTCGATGCACTGAAAGGTTTTGACCTTTGCTGAAACAATCTACTCTTTGACGGGATATCCTTGACAGCTCGCAAGAAATTGGAGGCATTTGCCCATTATGGCGCCCTCACCCATTTCCACAAAAACCTGAATGCACGCGCTAATCTCTTTAAAATAGCCAACGACATTCAGTTTTTAGGCTCTCATCCACGTTCCGGCTTTAAGCGAACGGAACGGAGAGTTTATCCGTTTTACATGGCGCATAAGAAACCTCATGAGACTTGAGATTCTCGCACTTTACTCCTTCTGATTCTTCGTATTCTATTCAATCAATCAAAACTATTCGCTTAGATTATTATAAGCAAAAGTGGCATATAGATAAAAAAGAAATAAAGTCGCTCATCCCCTCGAGTGCTCAAAAGGCTACCGCAATACAAAGCTATGCAATATCAAAAACGAGCAACGAATATGACGGTACCAACGAGCAACGAATATGACGGTACCAATATGCATTTTTACGATAAATTGAATATTTAAGCACATTGGTGTCAATCATAATGGATAATACATTTAACAACAAAAAGTGTTTTAATATATATAAAGTAATATTTTTTTAATAAATAGAAAGCTTGTTTACTATACTATAATTTTTTCTAAAACACAGAGAACACTGAAAGAGTATATAAAAATACTGAAAAATCAATATAAACGTGGGATAATAGCATGAAAACAAGTTTCAAGAACGCTTAAATATGGATAATTATAGAGTTTTTGAATGTTTTAGTTTTCATAATGATATTAAATATAGATTTTTTTAACCAATTCGTATATAATACGATTTGTATCTGAAATAAATTGGGGACGTTTTTATGAAAACAAAATGTTTAGTTGCACTATCTATTTTCACCTTCATTACCGCTTCAACAGCGCAAGCAGCAGATACAGTAATCTTTAAGCAATCAGAACCGAAGGTTTCATTGCAAGATGTTTCGTCATCACGTATTTCACCGGTTACTGTTTCTGCGCCTTTTTCTTGGTCTGGTTTTTATTTTGGAGGACAAATTGGATATTTTTCCAATAAAAATACTCTAAATTATGCACAAGAAGCTAGGGACGGAAAGTGGGCTTGGGTTGATAGAGATTTATCACCGAAACTATCAGGATTGAGAGCAGGTTTGTATGCAGGTTCTAATATTGATCTGGGAGATCTTGTTTTCAGTTTTGATACCGACATGGTCTGGTCTGGGAGGAAAAGCACCCAAACAGACAATGGAAAGAAAATTCTAGATGAATCAAACTCCATTAACATTGCCTTTAAAAAAGCTGGGATTCCTATCATAAAACCTGCAGCTCAGGGTGAAACGATATCCAACTATGGTGACATTGTTGTTAGCAGTGTAACATTGAAAGAAACGTGGTCTGGTGCCACGCGCGCGCGTATTGGTTTTGCTTCCCATCGTCTTATGCCTTATATTGCAGGGGGTATAGCCTATACACAGATGCAATATATCATGTCACTTTTATCAAAATCGCAAGAAGATTCGACAATTTTTGCTTCTGGCAATGTGTTAGATGAGACAAAAACAATGTTTGGTTACACTGTTGGTGGTGGTTTTGATCTTGCAATGACAGATAATATCATTATGCGTACAGAATATCGTTATTCAGATTTTTTTAAAAAGAAATTTGCAAACGATAACCTTAAAATCTCTTCTCAAACGCATGATGTTCGCTTTGGTATCGCTTATAAATTCTAAGTTTTGTAGAAAAATTGAACAATTAAAAAACCCTGTTAAAAACGGGGTTTTTTAATGCCCCTTTACCCCTAAAAAGACGTAGATTCTAAAAGCCTGTACTAAACTTTAAACAAATAGTCACGAAACAATAAAGCCTCTCCCTCTCTTAAAGCAAATTTCTATCCTCTCAGCCTTTCATGTAATGCATTTGGAATATAAGAGCTTTACCATCATACCACTAGGCGCCATCGTAAAATAAATGAGAGCCGCTATGTAAGAGATATTTCTTTAAAATAAATATGGATATTGTGCATCAATTGCAGTTTTATAAGATGATGTTGACTTGCCTCCCCGCTCTCAAAGGATAAAGATTCTAAAAATCCATTTTTAAACACCATGTCCGTTTATAAAAACACAAAAACTCTTGGGGGATATCGGGGGACTCTTGGGCGGGCTTCTTTGGGCTCCTCCGCATGGAATGCTCTTAAACCTACAGCAAGATAAACACATTTAAGAATATCCAACACACACCGAAAAAATACTGTAACGTTTCAAGGAAGGATGCCCTATATTACCACACTTCAAACGACAGTATTTTACCGCTATTGTATGCCAGAATGGAGAGAGGATATTGCGGTTCTCTGTTTATGTAATTTCTGTAACGGGAAGACAACTTCATTTAGGGAGCACATGAAGTTGTCAAGGTAAAAACCAATTTCCAATCTTACCATTTCCCTCTGCTTTACGACTTTCAAAAGCCTTTAAAGCACAATCTTTTAAGCCTCTGCTCCTGTCTTTTAAAGAGAGGAAATTACACATTGCCCCATGTTTTTGTTTCTCACATATCTTTTTTGGATCACACCCTTCATATCATACGGCAGCGCTTCAAACCAAACACACTCAAATTCAAGATACTTGGGTTGCCAATTCACATGCGTGTTTTAAAGAAACATCTCTCAAAACCCTCAAGCTCATTTTGCGACAACACCCACAGGAATATAAAATCTATAGAGCACCATCTCTACACTTCATAAAAATGCAAGCTGGCACCATCCATCATATACTTTACCTCCAATGATGCCCTTGAAACGGCATAAGAGGCATTTTTATTCATTTTTTGTAAAATTTCACTCCACGCGAGCTCATCTAGCTTGTAACGTACAAGCGACATGATTTTGGTTGATTTACTACAAACAGACTTGAAATGAAAGAATCCTAGGGTATTAGAGGTTTTTCATTCAACATGCCAAACATTGAACACGGTCTATAAATCCCACGTTTTATACCCCCCATGTTTTATAAAACAACGTGATGCGCCGTAACAGGATAAAGGAAAATATTTATGAAGTGGTGCGGGTGGTCGGACTCGAACCGACACTCCTCTCGGAACCAGATTTTGAGTCTGGCGCGTCTACCAGTTCCACCACACCCGCACACTGCTATAAAAGACAGGACTATAAAAGACAGACTTGTCGATTATTCCTTTGCACTATATGAAGAAGAACAGATTCGTCAACAGAAGACTTCTCATTTTTTAAGAATTCATATCATTTTCTTATCTATTTTATGGAATATTTTCTTTATTGGATTTCTCTACCGGATTTATAGCAATCTCATTTGTAAAGTCTTTACCTCTTAAACTTATAAAAGCCTCATGATATTAAACAAATTAAAGCTTTGGACGATTTCTTTAGCAAATCGGCGTACAGCACCACACTGGCTTGGTTTCATTGCCTTTATTGAAAGTTCTATTTTTCCAATTCCCATAGATGTTTTATATATTCCGATGCTGCTTATCCATCAAAAGCGGGTTTATCGTTATGCTTTGATTGCGACGATCTGTTCTGTATTAGGAGGCATTGCCGGTTGGTTTATCGGACATTTTGCCTATGATACCCTTGCCAAACCCATTTTAGAAATTTATGGTAAGGTTGAAAGTTTTGAATCTCTGAAAAATAGTACAACCCTGCAATTTCTCATCATTTTACTGATAACATCAGGTTTTTTTCATCTTCCCCCCATCAAGATTGTCACAATTTTGGCCGGTGTTATGAGTGTGCGTCTTGAATTTTTCATTCTTATTTGTATTTTTTCCAGAGGCGCTCGTTTTTATCTTCTTGCGTGGCTGATTAAACATTTTGGGCAAAAAGCAATGAATTTTCTAGTACAGCATTTTAAATGGATTGTTCTCATTGGTTGTGTTAGCCTCCTTTTAATTTATGGGATTTTCATAGCTTTTTTAAACAAGAAGCTTTTATAAGGAACAGACTTAATGGCATGCGTTTTGTCTTCTCATCCACTTTTACACAAGCACCTTCATGTTGAACCCAGCAGAAAAGAACAATGTTTATGGGCTTTTTTTCTCGCTTTTTGCTTATCCACTACAATAGGTCTCGCCCTTAGTTTTGAATATCTTGGCGGATATCTTCCTTGCGATTTATGTCTCATAGAGCGTTTTCCCTATTATGGTGCCATACCATTTTTGCTCTTAGCAGGTTTTGGGGCATGTTTTTTTCGCACAACGGCTTGGATACAACTTTTATTTTTGTGTGTTTTTGTCTTAATGTGCATCAGCCTTGTTTTAGCCGTTTATCATGCGGGTGTTGAATATGGCTTTTGGGAAGCTCCCCTCAGCTGTGGTTTAAGCGCAGTCAGAAAAACCTCAGACATTAACCAGCTTCTTAACCAATTAAATAGCATTCATCCCCCTTCTTGTTCTGAAGCATCCGTACGCTTTCTTTTTCTCTCATTTGCCGGTTGGAATGTCGTCTCAAGCCTATTTTTCTCCCTTATAAGCCTCTATATCGCTTCAAAAGGAATTCTTTCAGTCCATAAAAAACTCTAACCATAAAATAGAAACGAAACCGCGTGCACTCGTTCTCTCCAATAGCTTCCCCTCTAACCAACCAACCCTCCAGTCACCAATCCCCACCCAAAACCACCCACCGCCAAACCAACCCACCAACACCAACGAGTTACCAACATCCCTCCTCTAACGTTGTACTCAAAAGACAAAAATAAGCAGAGACATCCATTTTATGGTTTCACCTCTCTGTACTTATGGGCAACATTTTGATAAAAACTCGTGATAGAAAAGCCGTAAAATAATAAGTGAGGGGACCAATAAATATAAATGGTCTGCTATGGCTGAAGATAAGAACACAGCGCCTTCTACCCTATCACCTATTTCCTTAGATATAACCAAACTTGAAGAACCATGTGTTATGATGGAACATGATCATAATGCATGGCGCGAGCATATAAAAGAAAGGGATTTAAATGCTCCTTACGAAAAACCACCTCATATAAAACCACGAATCAAATCGGCACCACGCATCAGGCAAGTTTTTTGGTGCGATTTTCCTCATGATTCAATACTCCCTGAATTTTGGAAAAAGCGGCCTGTTTTAGTGCTTTCTAAGAATGCAAAATTATATGGAAATGTAACAGTTTTGCCTTTTTCAACGAAATCACAACCCAATAATCCCGCTGCGTATCCAATACAATCTCCCATAGAGAATAAAAAAGCATGGATTATCTGCAATTATGTCACAACAGTTTCTGTAAGTCGTTTAAGTTGCTCACGTACCGTTCCAAGATTATCCTGCGAAGATTTTCATAAAGTTGTAGCTCTAATGCTCAAATATTTACCGCATTTACACTATTGACTTTTGAAAAAAATAAGCGTATATATACCGCCATACACGGCATCAGTAATGGTGGCCGCTTCCCCGCAAGGGGAGATAGGAACGAAGGAGTGGGAAACCGCTCCTTTCGTCATTTTTGGTATTTTTTTGAGAACTTTTTAGGCATTTTTTGCAACCTTCCCTAAAACATATCCACATTCATTCTCCACCGTTGTTGTTTTGAAATATTTGCGATTTGGGGATAAGCAGAAGACAATATCCGTACTGTTGATCCGGTAAAGTTTCCCATGGAGATTACCGAGATGTTGTACATACTTATCATTTCATTGCACAAAAAATCGTGCTGGCGTTTCTTAAACTTTATATGATTTACCGCAATGGGAATATCTTTCCAAGATTGAAAAAAGCTTCGCTTTATATGACCACACCTCAAACGATAGTATTTGACGAGAGAACAAAGAAAATTCTCTAATGAACCAGAAATCAACACCCAATCGATTTCTATCTCTTCACCAATAACAATTGTTTATCGCCCTAACCACATTATTTCACCGGTCACATGACCTAACATAGCTTTTGCAGATAGATTTTCTTCCCCTTTTCCGAGAAACGATCTATGTTAAGCTATTTTGGGATTTACTGCTAAATTGCGTATGCTTGCGCTTTTAAAGCCTTTTTTCTCACCATATAAAAGGTAGATAAAAAAAATAATTTCGTTTATCAGCTTTATTTTAAAGACATACCTATTTTTTACAGGATACGTTCTCCTTTCTATCAGCCCTATCGCATTTAATACACTTGTCGTTTCTAAACATGAACAACCAAGCATCACAATGGAACAATAGACACCCATTGTAGCTTGTCATCAAGTTTTGTATATTTTGACACTAGGTTTTGTACCAATTAATTTTTTTTCAAAGAGTTTTTAAAAGGCTCTCAAAGGGGGGTCAAAGACCTCTCAAAGCCTTCTCTCATTTTTAGCATGAAAATGCACTTTTTTCTGATTTTCACTCTTTTTAGCTCTTTTTTACAATTTTAAATGTCAAAATCTATTTTGACAAAACGCGCATTGAATGCTAAATTTTATACATAAAAACAACAAATTACCATCTAATCCCACTGAGTATAAAGCCTAGTGTCAAACTACATCCATCACTTTCATTGGCACTTGCATTGACAAGAGATAAACAAGAGCATTGATCATCACACACGGAGCAAAAATCTATAGCGACTACGCCATAGACTTTCGCCACGCAAGGGTTATTCTTAGAGCATATTGATGATGAGATAATCATTTATGACATCCTTTTTGTTGCGCCATAGAACAGGTTTTGCTAACTAGTTTTACTATTATGCAAATTTTTCAAGAGAAATCCTCACTCGCTCATAGATGACAAGATTTCTTTATGGAGAGCGCACATGACGCTCAGCTTTGACCTTTTCCATAACAAGGGTAAGTTCAAACTTTAACCAACACGACAATACACCTATTCTAAACGATTTACGCACCACCTCATCGGCAACAGGCTGCTCCAATATCGGTGCATTGACTTGAGAATTTTTTGCACTTCCACGCACCGTAAAAAAAGACTTTCTTTTTTTCATATTTAAATCCATTTCAGTTGATTTGGATTTTAAAAGTGCCCAAAAAAATCAAACAAAAATAGAGAGGTAAGTTACGAAAACTACAGGGTAAATTTTACTGCCCCAAAATGTCTATTTTTCCCCGCCTGAACAGTCAGAGGAACACTATAAAAATTATTTTCATTAAAAAACAATTACTTATAATCTAGGGAAGAAAAGTAAAAATCTCCCCCAGAAAAAGAGATTATCTTCAAAATTATCAAAAAAAGCAGCACAATTTTAGTGATCTTTTTATTTTTTTTCTTTTGATAAAATTAATTGGCAGGTGTCTTAGGCGCCCCTCCGGTAGGTTCCCAATTGGCAATACTTGCAAGCTGCTCAATAACATCCTCTTTTAACTTACCATTTTTCTTATTGCGTAAATCATATTGATCAGCATTCTGTTGCAGCCACTTTATAAGCGTTCCTTTAACAGTTTTACCACCCTCAGCCTCACTCACCGCTTCCCAAGCCGCAACAATAGCAGCAAGCTTTGGGGCATAGCGTGGATGCGTTGGATCTTGAAACGCATATTTTTGGTCCTTAACGTCACGAGAATCATCCTCAGGGAAAAAAAATGGAGGGTACAGACCACGCGATGAAAGCCATTCTTTTAAATCATCAACGCGAACATATGAGGAATCTGCATCTATAAAATCCGAAAAATTATAGTACGACCATTCTATCTCTAATCGATTGCTTTTTCCCGCTTGAACGATAGCATGATAGGCTGCACGGAAATTAGCAGTTTTCTCTGATGATACGGAAAGGTTATCTTCGTAAATATCACTTTTTTCTGGTTCTAATTTGTTGACAAACAAATACTTTCCTGGATTTAATCCAACTATTAAAAGCGCTGCCTGCAGTATTGTTAGTTTTTCAGAAAGCCGCCAAAATTTCAAACCATCACTATTTTCCATATATGCTCCCTTTTTTCTGCACAATTTCGCTCTTTTTTAAAAACATCAAAAACGTTTGTTAACGCGTAGAGATTATGCACTTCTCACATTTCAACTCATCCCATACTTTAAATAAAACACAGCACCCACACCCCTCCTTGTGATACACAAGAAAATGATTTGAATTGCTTCAATATAAGAAGTTTTAAAGTGAGAGAATCTTACTGAATTTTGGGCTTTCATACAAGATATCAGGCAAGTTACAAGGCGATAAATGCCCCTTCATAAAGTATCAATTTTCATGCGTGATCAAACAATTGGATATGATAATATCTCTTTCATTTATGCACTCCCACCCTTAAACCTGCCCCTGCAATTACAGCACAAAAGATAATTCGTTACATCAAATCCACCTCTAAATGCAAAAGCTGTAACAACGCTCAATGCGCGTAAATATCATAAGAATACTGTCTTACACCTCCACAAGCGGGATGCGTGACGTCAAACTGTACAATAAAATGCCATACCTATAATGAACCGAGCTAAAAGCTGTCGCAACACTGGGAGCTAAGGTGTATGACGATGCCGGCTTGCTCTTTATGAAGTAACAAGCCAGCACTATCTATTTGCCAGCCCCCAATATTGCGACAGCCCTTGGCTCTTAAGACGGTTCATAAGAGCCATTTTTAGTTCTTTCTTCTATAGTTTTTACCCACACGCCAACCCCGCTTGTAGTGTGCAAGCAAGTGATTTTGATTGATTCAAGATAAACAGATTTGAAATGAGAGAATCCCACGTTATTCGGGAGGCTAATTCAATATGAATAACGCTAGATTATCATTATAAATCAATATCTTTTATGCAGCGTAAAGATGGAAAGACTCAATGGAGTTTATATTATTTAGTGTATATTATTATATGAAGGCTTTACTGTTTTACTCTTTTATACTCTTCACGGACGCCCTCATGAAATAGGCATTTGTCCCTTGAAAAAAGTCTCTTTTAAAGAATTATTTCAAATTCCAAAGATTATTATCGTCTTTTGAATCCGTCAAATGAATGATCGTGCCCGCTTATTTCCATATATTCAAAATACATTAGAATGCTCCATTGAAAACGTCCCTTTAGCATAATAAAGCATATTTTCTCTCAATGCTTTCACGCCCCCCTCTCGACCCCACTTAATAAATCTCCCACTTAATAAATCTTCCTGTACTTGAATTTATTTGCCAGCTTTACTTTCATAGCACCCCAGCATTTTTTTACTGCAACCTTTTTGCAATTTTTCAGTTTTGAACTTTTAGATTGACTTTCGGTTTATTTTTCTTATGTTTTAGAATTATTCTAAAGTGCACAGGAACAGAAAATGTTGAAATTGTTTTTTTCATTTGTACAACGTAAAGCTCTGTCCTTTCGTTCAGCACAAAACGTGATACTTAAAGCGCTCAAAATAAAAGAGCAACATGCGGCGCTCTATTTAAAATATGCAAAAGCTCTAGAACCTTATTCCTCTAAGGAAGCCGCGGTTTTTACCGCCATGGGGCTTCAAGAGCTTAAAAATTATAAGCAACTTTTGTGCCTTTCTTGCCATAATCGTGCAAACACTATCGGTTCATTATGTGACAAAACTTCTCTTGTGAAAGACAAGAGCCGCCATCCCTCCCAAAAAACAACAGCGGCAAATCACACCATAAAAAAACCTTCGAAAACGCAAAGACAAACACTTTTGACTTGGATTCAACCAGGTCTAGCAGGGTTAATGGATGGCTCTGTTTCCACCCTTGCCCCCATTTTTGCCGCAGCTTTTGCCACGGGAGACACGCATCAAACTTTTTTGATAGGACTCTCAGCTTCAATTGGTGCAGGACTTTCGATGGGTTTCACAGAAGCAGCCCATGATGACGGCAAATTATCAGGACGTGGTTCGCCATTAAAAAGAGGCCTTGCCAGCGGCATTATGACCACATTAGGAGGATTAGGCCATACGCTTCCCTATTTAATCAACTCTTTTTATGTAGCGACAATTATTGCTTTTATCATTGTTTTTTTCGAACTAGGCGCCATCGTCTGGATTCAGAACAAATTCATGTCAACTCCCTTTTGGCGCGCTTCTTTACAGGTCATCATTGGAGGTGCCTTGGTTTTTGCCACGGGTATACTTATCGGTAGTATCTAAAAAAATCTTATCCACAACCCATGATTTAGATCTCTAACGTGTCATTCCTTTTAGTGACAACACATTGATTTATAGAACTCTTAATCTTTGTCTCAAACATACGGCTGCCTTAGAGTTGGATGTTGATTTACAGGCAACAACAAAAGCACGCGTTCTTTTAGGCAAACAACGCCATAAAACGCAAAACTTTCCAGCAATAGGTTGAAGAGATATACCAGCACCATCACACACTTTGCTAACCCTGAATATTACGGACAAAAGCTTTTGACCCTTGAGACGATTCATGAGAAGCACTTTTAGTCCTTATCTCATATAAATTCACTCCACACGGGCTCTCTCGGCGTGTAACGCGCAAGCGACATGGTTCTGATTGCTTCAAAAAAGAGAAAAATTTATACCATTAGGGACTCTCATTCAACATACAAAAATAGTGAATTATCATTATTAATCAATATATTAGCATTCTTGGGAATTCTATTGATAGTATTTTTGGATAATGCTGTAGAGTATTCTGGATTAGCAAGAGATGATAACCAAGCTCTGGGGACAACCTCCATAAACAAACCTTCATCGACTTGTTTTATGGGTATCTTTTGTTAAAGTATCATTTTCTTCTAGACCTCATATTTTGGAAATGCCTTGATCATGCCGCACACTAAAACCAACGCACCTCTCAACAACCAAGAAAATCCTGTTTCTTCTCAACCTTCACACCCTGTAACTTTATTCGTTGAACGTCTTGCACATGGACAAGATTTAGAACTTCCTTGCTACGCGACAGCGGGTTCTGCTGGCCTTGATCTACGCGCCGCCATTGGAGAAGAAGAAACGCTTGTTCTTAGCCCTGGGCAGCGTGCCCTTATTCCAACAGGTCTCATTTTTCATTTATCCCTTGGGTTTGAAGCACAAATACGTCCACGCTCTGGCTTAGCCTTAAAACACGGCATCACATGCCTCAACACTCCAGGAACGATTGATAGTGACTACCGTGGTGAAGTCAAAGTTCTTCTTATCAATTTGGGCCAAGAAGACTTTTCAATCCAACGGGGCATGCGCATTGCGCAAACAGTCATCTCACCGGTTATTCAAGTCAATGTTTGCGCCATTGAACCAGAGCAAAATACCCAAAGCCATAACGAGAGCCGTGGAACAGGAGGTTTTGGTTCAACGGGACACACTTAAGAGGCTCTGAAAGATCGCTACTCTCAAAATAACACCTACCCAACCACTCTTTCACTGGAAATTCTTTGGGCTTTTAAAGTGCAGAGGGAATGCGCATTTGCTTTCAAAGTTTTTTCACTAAACGCACCTCTAAATAAGTATCTCTCAATTACGTCTCGTACGCTATACAAAACTTCATTATCACCCGATACCCCTCCCCCATAACAAAAACATTGGCACTAACCATTGAGAGTTCACACACCACTGGTAATGTCAACAATCTATACATCATATTGATTTATAATAATAATGAATTGTCTTGCAACTTAAATAAGAAATCTCAATATTGTAAGATTGTTTCATGGCAAGCCTATTTATATTAAATCAATCAAAAGCATGTTTCTCACGTTCCAAACGTGGCTAGCATGCAGATAACAACTGGAAAAATGCCTACAATGAATACTTATACTAAACACTGTCGCAACATTGGGAAAAAAATATAAATACGATAATGGTGCTCGCTTACTCTTTTGTTAAGCATAAAGATGGTGATGTTTGATAGATTTTTTATTATTTTACAGGAGGCTTGACCGTTATACCATTTATAAACACCGCCGCAAAAAGAGCTTTAAGATTATTAAGACACACAACTATCGCCTCTGCTGTTTTCTTGATTATACCTTTTGCGGCAAGATGAGTAGAGTTTAATCCTAAAAAAACCGATTCAATATATGAACCCCCTGCGTAATATCAAACCCATACGTATTTGGTTTAACAAAACCACGACAAAACCCTCATCAATTTCACTCTATGGCTTTGAATAATATTCTTTTCTTCCCGCAACAAAGGCTGTTTTTATCACTAATCAGAGACATCGGCTGGAATATTAGCGTTTCCCGCAGTGCCCGTTGTTACGGTATCCACATGTCCTACAACGTTACCACCCGCTCCATCGACAGCAGCGTCCTCTACCCCTGTTGTTTTATTATTGATCTCACCTCTTGAGACAAGATTGGTAGAGTTTTGCAATCCTACAAGACCAATTTTATTATATCCAGCCATACGTATTTGATTGAGTAAATCGATGACAGTACCATAATCAATTTCGCTATCCGCTTTGATTAAAATTTTTGCCTCTAAATTTTGCGTAGTTTCCCTCAACAAAGCTTCTCTCAAAGCTGCTTGTTCTACAAGATGATCACCAATGTAAAGAGAACGATCTTTTTGCAACGTAACATAAAGAGGTTCATCAGACTGAACCACTGAAGGTGCTTGAGTTATAGAAGGAAGCTGAACGGAAATGACAGACGTTGCCAAAGGCGCTGCAACCATAAAAACAATAAGCAACACCAATACAACATCAATAAAAGGGGTCACATTGATTTCGCTTTGCAACCCACTCTCGTCTATATCCCAATCATTATTAAGGCTTGCTTTCATTTTTTATGACTTTTCTGTTGTCTTTGTCTATCAAGTTCACGGCTCAAGAGCCTTTCAAGAGCAGCAGCGATATCGCCTAAATCACTGCGATAACCACTCAAAGCACGCATAAGGCTATTATACATAACAACGGCGGGAATAGCTACAAAAAGCCCAACAGCCGTTGCGAATAAGGCTTCAGCAATTCCAGGCGCCACCACATCAAGTCGCGTTGTTTGAGACTGAGCAATCCCAATAAAAGAATTCATAATTCCCCAAACAGTTGCAAAAAGACCAACAAAAGGAGCAATTGCGCCAATAGTTGCAAGAACAGCGCTTCCACATGCAACACGGCGTGTAGCAGCCAGCAAGCAGCGTGACAAAAGTGAATGAACCCTTTCTTTTAAACCTTCATGAACATCACGAGCCTTAGCATCGCGAACATCGCGGGAAACATCTTCATATTGATTGCTCTCCTCATAAAAGAGAATATCTTCAATCGTTTGTGCACTTTCCCCTGTACTGTTTTTTTCACCAGAGCTTTCGTTTATCCCTTCAGGAGCAGAAAAATGAACCTGTTGTGCAGAAAGATACACCTCTTTAAGAACTTCTTTGAGAAAAAACACACCAGCTCCTTTACTTTCTTTCAAGCTAGCTGCCAAACGCGTAAGAGTCTGAGCATTTAGAACCAATTGAAGTTCATGACGTACTCTTCGTTTTACCAAAGTGATCTCAACAATTTTCACAAAAGCAATTGTCCAAGACATAAGTGAAGCAAGTAACAAAATAATGATAACGGCTTTCACCACCCAATCAGCAGCCATAAACATAGAAAAAGGAGAAAAATCATGCACTGTCAATACAGAAGACATATTATCTAAAGGGACTGTTTTATCTAAAGGGACTGTTTCAGATTCCATTTTTATCTCACATTCTTGTGCTCTTATCTTTATTTATGAGCTGGATCGTCACCCCGCATAGCATCACTGTTCCACAATGCCACGACCCTTTTAACGTCACTTTTGTATTTCTCTTAAAAAATAAAACTTGATAAATCAAGTATAGTTTTATTTCATAAGCTCTCTCTTAATTCTAAAGAAATTACTCAAGAAATTTTTCTCTAACAATTCAACAAGTTTATCTTACCCAATCAATTTATTGCATAAATTAGGCAAAATGATAAATTTACAAGAAGTATCGCATATAATATTTTAATTTATAAGAATAATTTATCATCGTTCCTGTTAAATAAATCTCTCATATCGCAAAGCTTTTCTCATTTCAGCAGCTCTTTTAAAGCCAACAAAATATTTGCTTACATGAAACAAGCAGCAAAAATATCATAAAACTCTTGAAGAAAAGGATATGCACATCTCTAACAACCCGCGCACTGAAGTCCCTCTCCTATCCTAAAATAAAAATATACCTTACGTTTAAAAAAAGAACTATCGCAATATCTTAAACTGACCAAAAGTATCATGGGGAGCGGGTGTTGCCCCCAAATACATAGAGAGCAAAAAGCCGCAATATTATTTTCTTTTTCTTCTTCAAAAGCATAAAAATGACATTACTTCTGCCGCAAAATCGCAACAACGATGTTTTTTACCTGTCACAAGCTTAAAAAATAAACCTCAACACGCTTTTTAAAAAACTATTATAAAAAAAACTGCGCCACGAGAAACTGAAGAATGGTGCTAAATTCCTGCAAAAGCATAAAAGCATATAAGACAATTCTCAACAAATACGCCCCCTTTACAGACAAAGCATATCGTATAGGAAAGATTTATTTTATCAAAAACAGTTTTAAATTCGACAAAATGAAAGGAACCAAAAAAAGCTTTTGGCGTTACTCAAGCAGTGAAAATTTTCACTCCAATGCAAATGATCACTATGAACACATCAATACAAATATAATGAATCAAGAGGGATAAAATATCATGGCCCATAATAAAACAACACAGCACGATAAAACAGCCGTAGAAAAAGACCTACAAGGACAATTAGAAAAGTTACGCACTGAAATTTCAGGGATTACCTCAACCCTAACAGATCTTGGTGCAAACAAATTCAACGCCGCCAAAGACAAAGCGGAAAAACTATATCACTCAGCGAAAGAAAGTGGTGAAGACATGATGTCTCAAGCAAAAGACAAAATCAGTGATCTTGAACAAACCATGAATCAATGCGTTCGCAAAAATCCTGGCAAAAGCGTTTTGTTTGCCGCAGGGGTTGGTTTTATTCTTTCTCAATTACTACGTCGTTAAGCAATGCACAAGTTTATCGCTCCTCTTTTAAACCATCTTGTCGGTGGAGGGCTTAAAAGCACAGTCAAGCAAGTACGCCTTCAAGCAATTTTTTATGGGTTTATTGGCATTTCATTCTTCATGTCTTTGCTTTTTTTATGTACCATCGGTTTTATTGCGTTATGTTCTGTTATGAAGCCTCTTGCTGCCGCTAGTATCATGTTTTTAATTTGTCTTTCTCTTGCGGGATTAGGTCTTATTATCAGTCGCGTTCTCAAAACTTATCAACGCTATGACCAACAAAAAAAGACAGAAGAACAACGCCACAAACTGATGACAGATGCAACTGTTTCCAGCCTTGCAGCTCTCAGTCAACATCTCCCTTTTGCCAAATTGAGTGTTCCCATTCTCGGACTTGCAACTTATTTTTTGTGGAAAAAAGATAAAAAAGACCGCTTTTCCGAGTAAAATATGTAAAACTGTCACTCTAAATCCCCCCCTCAATGTGCTTTCTTTTATAACAAAAGAAAGCACATTTTTTTCCTCATAGTCTCTTTAGCTTCTTCAAGTGCCTGAAAAGAAATCCCCTTCATTTTGAATAAAAATTCCATAGAACCGCTTCCCTTTCAGATGTCCCCATTTTTCATAAACATGGCAACATGAGGCAAAGCTTGCATTAAAAGTTCTGGTTTGATTTGAAGCAATTGGTTGCTTTTTGAAGGCAAGGTATTTTCAGTTTTACCTTTTCTCTATTTTTTCATAAGCCTTTTTTCATGACCATAGGTCACATCAGTAGTTTGCGTGTGTTCAGATTTTACTGAACACTCATTTTTGTTACAATGACTATTTTGTTTAGGGGAAAAAACACGCTCCCACATAGTGCTGTAGTAAGCAACCTATCAAAAAGCAAGCTTTAAACCCAACAAATTTCCATAACGAGCGTTGTCCACCAAGGACCGTGTGGATTATAATTAACTTTTTTCTGATAAGATTCGCAGTAAAGTATTGTCTTCATTAAAATTAAATAGCGCTTAAGAGGACGCTTTTTCAATAATGGTCAATGGGATTATAGCTTCCATGATCTCTTCGCCAATCTTCAGGTGTTTCAAATTTGCTTGACCACAAGCCTCTTTTTGCTTTTTGAGCCGCAGATTGTAAGTTTTTATAGTCTGCGGGTGATGGGAAATTATGCTGATCTTTTGTCAAAACCATCAACCCTTCTGTCAGCCCCAACTGTGCAAGATCAACCCCATCCACAAAACATTGTGCATAATGAACCTGTTGAATGACACGTGCTTGGCGACACGTAACATTTTTATCAATTGTTTTTGAGACAAGCCACGCGGTGACGAAAGCACCACATGGCCACTTAATTCCATTGCGTGAGGCAAACTGTCGTGTTTCACAGGATTCCACACCATATAGTCGAATATTGCGGACGATCTTTTTTCTCCATCCCTCATCTACGAGCGTGATCATTTTAAAGGTAACACCACTCGTTACCTGTATAGCACCGGAATAGACCGGTACATTTTCTTCATAAAATTGTGATGCGAATGGTTCTGGGTGCAAAGCCACATCGTTTTGGTTTACATCGTGTTGGTTTTTGTAATCGGTCAATTTTAACTTTGGATTTTGAACAGTGGTTTCTATTGTTTTTTCTGGTCCTTTAAAAAAAGAAGATTGCATAAATTTTTCAGTATGCTGATTCAAATAAAAGATTACAGCAAAAATAATAATAGACGTTAAGATAAGATATTTAAGCACTGATCGAAAACATTTTGAAAGTATCATTTTGAATATTACTATATTTTATTGTTCATTAACTGAGAAAAGATTAAATATTGTTAATTTATAGATAGAAAAATTTATTTTTTTCATTTATATGATTCCCGATTAATATTTTAATTATTAATTTTATGATTAACTTAAACATAAAGCGGGGGAATTTTCATGAAAAACATGAATTATTCGTTCAGTTGTGAACAAACCTTAGAAAAAGGTCTTTTATCCAATACACAAAAGAAATGGTTAACAACAGCATTGATGCTGTTTATTGCCTTCATTATACTGAGTGAACCAGCATTTGCTGATGGCGGCTTCGGAAAAATTGAAACTGCTCTTGATAAAATAATTGAAGCTTTAACAGGAAAAATTGCAACATCAATTGCCACCATTGCGGTTGCTGGTATTGGGCTTGCCTGGATTGCTGGTTATGTTGAAATGCGTAAAGCTTTCTTTGTTTGTGTTGGCATCGGCATTGTTATGGGTGCATCGCAAATCGTATCAATGTTTTCCCATTAACTTTAGCCTTTCAAAGCCATGAAAGAGCACGAAAAGCTAACAGAAGATACGCTATTTCTTGCTTGCACACGCCCTGCCATGATTGCAGGTGTAACGGTGGAAGCTATGGGATTAAATGGGATAGGAACGATGATGTTGTTTATTATGGCAGGCAATATTTTTCTTCTAACCTTTGGTGTGATGCTGCATTTCATATTCAAGGAAATCCTAAAGCATGACCATAATAAATTTCGTATTCTTCTGACATGGCAAAAGACATCTATTTTTGCCAGAAACTCTAGTCTATGGGATGGGGGAAGTATTTCTCCATTACGATTAATTCGTAATTATGAGGAATTATAATGAAAACAACAGAGCGCAAGCGTGAAAAGCAGCCAGAGGCGATTATCCCTTACGTGCGCCATGTTAACAAGCATATCATTGCGCTGGATTCACGCGCTCTCATGAGCGTTATTAAACTTGAAGGGATTAACTTTGAGACAGCGGATATTATTGATCTGAATGTGCTTCACGAACAGCTCAACAATCTGTTTAAAAACATTGCGGATGAACGGATAGCGCTTTATAGCCATATTATCAGAAAGCGTGAAACGATTTATCCGGATGGCACTTTTAGATCAGCATTTGCCAAGCAATTAGATGATAAATATCGCGAGAGGATGGTTTCTCAGGAGCTTTATCGCAATGATCTTTATCTTTCGATTTTGTGGAATCCACACGTTGATCAAACGGATAAATTAGTGGAGTTTTTCAAACGTTTAGGCAAAGCCAAGCAAGACAAGACAGAAGTTGATGCGGAATCCATTCGCAAACTTGAAGATATTACCACAGATCTTATTCAAAATTTAGAGCGCTATGGTGCAAGAAGATTGAGTCTTTATGAACATGAAGGCAATATTTATTCGCAGCAAAGTGAGTTTATCCACCAATTGGTGGGAGGTCGTCGTGAACGTATCCCTCTCACATGGGGGACGATAGCTTCGACTGTTTACTCAGACCGTCTTATTTTCGGGAAAGAGATCATAGAAATACGCACTGAGTCAGGACAGAGATTTGCGGGCATGTTTGGCTGGAAAGAATATCCAGCAAAAACCAGGGTAGGCATGGCGGATGGTTTGCTCACCCTTCCCTTTGAATTTATTTTCACCCAATCTTTTGTTTTCAAGAGCAAAAATGCTGCCAAACAGATTATGGGGCGCAAACAGAATCAAATGGTCAATGCGGGAGATCGAGCAGGTTCACAAATTATGGAACTGGATGATGCGCTTGATGATCTTGAATCCAATCGTTTTGTTTTAGGGGAGCATCATTTATCATTGGCAGTTTTTGCTGATACGCCGCAAGAGTTAGCGGATAATCTTGCCAAAGCGCGTTCTCGTCTTACAGATGGTGGGGCTGTCATTGCGCGGGAAGATTTAGGGTTAGCGGCGGCTTGGTGGGCACAATTGCCTGGCAATTATGCTTATCGCACGCGTTCTGGTGCGATAACAAGCCGCAATTATGCAGCGCTTTCTCCATTTCATTCCTTTCCGGTTGGGAAAATAGATGGCAATGTATGGGGACCAGCGGTCGCACTAATGAAGACCTCTGCTGGTTCACCATTTTATTTTAACTTTCACTTTGGAGATTTAGGCAATACGTTTGTTTGTGGTCCCTCTGGTTCTGGGAAAACGGTTATTGTTAATTTTCTTTTAGCACAACTTCAAAAGCATGATCCCAATATGGTCTTTTTTGATAAAGATCGCGGAGCAGAACTTTTTGTGAGGGCTGGTGGTGGCACTTATATGCCTTTGAAGAATGGTAAACCAACGGGCATAGCGCCGCTTAAGGGTTTAGATTATAACAATCCAGCAGATAGAGTTTTTTTACGGCAATGGATTATCAAGCTTGTTTCTTCTGAAGATCAAAAGATCAGTGAATCAGAAAGACAAGATATTTCTGCTGCTGTTGACCAACTTGCCTTACTACCCAAAGAACAACGGACGATATCGGCCTTACAAATGTTTTTTGACACCACGCATAGAGAGGGGATAGCGGGTCGTTTAGAGAGATGGTGTAAAGGCAATGCCTTAGGGTGGGTTTTTGACAATCCTGATGATGACATTGGCATTGATGCAAAATTTATTGGTTATGACATGACGGATTTTTTAGACAATAATGAAATTCGTCCCCCATTAATGATGTATCTTTTTCATAGAATTTTGTCTTTGATTGATGGGCGTCGTATTATCATTGTCATTGATGAGTTTTGGAAAGCGCTAGAGGATGATTCCTTTAAAGCCTTTGCGCAAGACAGGCTGAAAACTATTCGTAAACAAAATGGTTTGATGTTGTTTGCAACACAATCTCCCAAAGATGCGATTAATTCAACCATTGCGCACACCATTATAGAGCAATGCCCAACACAGATTTATTTTCCCAACCAAAAGGGCAATCATGGGGATTATGTAGAAGGTTTTAAATTATCGGACAGAGAATTTAACCTGATACAAGCAGAATTAAGCCGTGAGTCACGGCGTTTTCTCATCAAGCAAGGACAAAGTTCAGTTGTCGCAGAACTGAACTTACGGGGCTTTGATGATGAAATAGCCATTTTAAGTGGCACCACCAAGAACATTGAACTTTTAGAGACCATTATGGATGAAGTTGGACAATCTCCAGAAAAATGGCTTCCTATTTTCCAAGAAAGGTCAAAACAATGAAAAAACTTTTATTGGCAACAGCCGTCTATGCAGCTTCATTTGGCTTTCAAACAAATGCCTTTGCCATCGTGGTATTTGATCCCACAGCTGCTGCAAAATTGGCTGATCAATATAAACAAGCATTAAAGCAGTTCGAACAAGGCAAACAACAGCTTGATCAATTGAAAGGTCAGCTTAAACAATTGCAAGATCTCTCTAAATCCTTAAATGTCAAGCCTGACATCTCTGAATTGAAAGACATGTTTAACAAGCAAGGGAGCAGTGGCGCCCTGCCTTCTGACTTTAACCACTTTCAACAATCGATGGGCAGTGGCAGCGGTGGCAGCGGTGGCAGCAAAAACACGCAAAAATGGCAAGAAGAACTCTTATACAAAGAGCCCTCAGGCGGCGCTGGATCAAAAGAGGCAGCAGATGCTTTTTACGCACAGGAAGTGAAAAAAGCCGAACAGAACACGATAGGACAAGCGGCAAAAGGCCAAGATGTCTACGAAGAAGCCAGTGAAACACAAAAAACCATTAACAAGCTCCTTGACGAACTTGGAAGTACTAAAGATGCGGGTAAAATTCAAGGCATTCAAGCACAATTATCAGCGATACAAGCAAAACTCCAAACACAAGTTCTCCAAATGCAAGCCGCCGCGATGATTCAACAAGCGGAGTACAAAGCTGCCGAACAACGAGCTTACGAAGAATTTGCAGCGCGATATGCAGATTATGCCAAAAAACTGCGTGGTCAATAAACGAGAAAAAAGAGGGGCTTGAACATGAACAAGATCATCATAACAACATTGCTACTTTGCACAGGGCTCATCACGGCTGGATGTGAAAAAACCTACAGCGTAGAAGAATTTAAAAAAGATAAAAAATTATTTGAAGAATGGGCTGTGAGATGTGGATGGTCAGGAACTTCAAAAAATTGTGAAAATGTAAGAGTAGCCGATCACGAACTTGCGGCAGAACGCAGGAAAAAGGCTGAAGAAGAATGGGAAGCTGAAAAAAAAGCAAGAGAACAAGCCGAACGAGAAGCAGAAGAGCGCGCTAAAGCAAAACAACAACAGGACAGTCATTAATCATGAATAAAATTCTCATAACAACATTACTGCTTTGCACAGGGCTCATCACCGCTGGATGTGAAAAAACCTACAGCGTCGCAGAATTTAAAAAAGATGAAAAATTACGCTTAGAGTGGGATGCTAGATGTGGATTTGCAGGAACTTCAAAAAATTGTGAAAACCTAAGATTAGCACAACTTGAACTTCAAAAGGAATATGAAGCAAAAGCTGAAGAGAGAATTAGGGAACACAACGAAAACATGCGTAAAGCGCAGGAAGAATTTGAAGCCGAAATGCGAGCTGAACATGAAAGAAGGCAAGCCGAAATAGCAAAAAAAGAAGCTGAACTAGAAAAATGGAAAGCTGAAGAAAAAGCAAAAGAACAAGCCGAAAGAGAAGCAAAAGAGCGCGCAGCAAAAGAACAACAAAATAACCATTAAGACATAATGAAGAGCGGAGCATCTAAATGGCAATAATAACGAAAGGCGTATTTACTGATATAGATGATATGTTAATGAAGCCAATTACAGAGACAATGGATAGCGCCATTACACATCACTATTGCGCTTTAGCTGCTCAACTTAAAAAGCTTCGTGCACTCTATATTTATGGCAAAATTATGTCTGTGCCCTAGATTTATCATCACTGGTTGTAAAACAACCGATAACACAAGCATAATTTAAAGATTGTGCTCAAACTTTAAAAACTGAAAGGAAAAAGGGGAAATATCTATGAATAAAGTTCTCATAACAACATTGCTACTTTGCACAGGGCTCATCACTGCTGGATGTGAAAAAACCTATAGCGTCGCAGAATTTAAAAAAGATAAAAAATTGATGGAAGAGTGGAATGCTAAATGTGGATTCGCAGGAACTGCAAAAAATTGTGAAAACCTAAGATTAGCACAACTTGAACTTGAAAAGGAATATGAAGCAAAAGCTGAAGAAAGAGCACGTGAACGCGAAGAAGAAAACCGTAAAGCGATGGAAAGATTTGACGCCGCAATGGAAGCTCAACATCAAGCAAGGCAAGCTGAAATAAAAAAACTAAAAGCTGAAATGGAAAAAAGAAAGGCTGAAGAAAAAGCAAAAGAACAAGCCGAAAGAGAAGCAGAAGAGCGCGCTAAACAAAACCAAAATAATAATTGAATCAGAAATAATCATATTTGCAAAAATTAGATAGAATGGACGTGCAATGACATTCGAAGAAGTAGCTTACTTTACCATGGTAGAAAATATGTTAACGAAACCTATAATGAAAATAATGAATGATTCCGTTGAACATCTCTCAACAGGTTTAAGTACTCCGCTTAAAGCATCTTGTACAATCTACATTATATTTATAGGGTACAATATCATCTCAGGGCGTTCTTCTATGCCCTTATGGGAATTTATAACGACAGCTTTCAAACTTGGCATCATTGTTTCACTCGCCACAAATACTGCTCTTTATAATGAGTGGGTCGGTAATATATTTTTTGAGGCTCTGCCGAATGCCATTGCACATGCCACACAAGGTACAATACACTCAGATAAAAATGTATGGGATGATCTGATAAATAAAGCTTGTTCACATATTTTAAATTCAACAAAATCTGCATCATGGCTTGCACTGGGGGCATATCTTGTTTCATGGTTTTATGCTTCATTGTGTTACACAATTGCTATGATTTTTTGCCTAATTGGTTTTATCGTCACACTGTTTGCTAAGCTTGGTTTGTTTCTTGTCATATCAGTAGGACCGCTCTTCATAAGCCTCTATATGTTTTCATCAACAAGGCGTTTTACAGAGGCATGGTTAGGACAAGTTGCAAACTTCATCATTTTACAGGTATTAGTCATCTTGCTTGGTAGTATGTATATCGAACTTGCAATGAATGTCTTTTCAAAAGACATTAAAGATTTCGTGTTAGCCTACGGCGAATTCTTCGTGGTTGGCATTGGTGGTATTTTTCTTTTCTTCAATTTACCTAGCATGGCTTCCGCTTTAGCCTCTGGGGGTGCATCCCTTACAGGCTCAGGAGGAGCTAAAACGATAACGAACGGTGCAAAAAAATTAGCATCACTAATAGCACAATTAGCAAAGGTCTAAGTTCAAATGCGGGAATTTAAAAAAATTGGGGTAATCTTACCATTTCTCTTTCTCAGTGGCTGTATGTCTTCACCAAACACGCTGAAGTCGCTGCCAAAATGTGATGGATATTCTAAGCGACCGCTCAACAAATCGATGTGGAATTGGGAAGGGAAAAATCCCACGCCCACGCCCATCATCATCAGTAACAACACCACCCCATCCGTGAAAGAGGGGAAGCTGGAAATGCTTCTGGCACAAAAATTAACGGATGAAGAAATAAAATCCTACAAAGATTGCGGAAAAAAGGCATGAAAGAAAAAGACGTAGAACAATATATTGCCGAAGCGCGCTCGTTTGATCAAGACCGCATGCTCGCCTCACGCCGCACCACCCGCGTCTCCCTTACCATTGCCGGCATCGCGGTTGCTGTTGCAATAATGTCTTCTCTCGCGGTCATCACCCTCACGCCCCTTAAAACCGTGGAACCCTTTGTCATTCGCGTCGACAATTCAACCGGCATTGTTGAAGTCGTAGAAGCCTTAAAAGAAGGTCCAACAAACGTCGACGAAGCCATCACACGCTACTTCGCCGCAAAATACGTCCGCTGCCGTGAAGGTTTCACCACAGAAGAAACACAACATAATTTCCAAACCGTCTCTCTTCTTTCTTCTTCTGAAGAACAGCAAAGATTCGCCAGCTGGTATGGAGCAAGAAACCCCCAAAGCCCTCAAATTCTCTATAAACATGCCGCCGTTACAATAACAATAAAATCAATCTCCTTTATCAATGATGATGTCGCACAGGTACGCTATTACAAAACCGTCCGTGATAACGAGAACAACAAAGAATTTATCACACACTGGGTCTCAACACTTACCTTTGAATATATCAATGCCCCTATCTCTGTCCAAAACCGTTTAATAAATCCTCTAGGGTTTATTGTTAATGAATATAGAACCGATCCGGAAGTGGTCAACTGATCATGAAAAAAAAATTTCTTTTTCTCATTCTCAACATGGCTGTTGCCTTTTCTTTGATGAATATAAGCCATGCCAGTGTTTTTCCCACCCGCGCGCCAAGCGATAGCCGCATTCGCTTTATTAATTATGATGCTTATAATGTCACAAAAATTATTGGCTCCATACGCTCATCCGTACAAATAGAATTTTCTGCCAATGAAGAAATTGCTCATGTAGCGATTGGCAACAGCGTTGCATGGGAAGTTGCACCCGCTGGCAATATTCTTTTCCTCAAAGCGCGAGAAGTCCAACCCATTACCAATCTCCAAGTCGTCACCACAAAGCTTGATGGCTCAAAGCGCTCTTATCAATTTGAACTCATCATTAAAGATGGAGAAATTTCCTCTGGACAAGAAACATATTTCCTTGTGAAATTCCGCTACCCACAAGAGGAAGCAGAACAAAGAAGACTTGCAGCCCTTATGCGACAAGAAAAAAAACAATCCCAACAGATTGATGGTATCTTCAACGCTTCTGAAACCTATGGACCACGCAATTGGGCTTACACCGCTCAAGGCTCTATCACTCTTGAACCCTCCTCTGTTTATGACAATGGCAAAACAACAACATTTACATTTCCCGACAACCAAGAAATCCCTGCCATTTACATTGTCAACAATGATGGTACAGAATCGCTGGTTCCCAAAACCACAAGAGGCAACATGGTGATTGTCCATGCCATTAGCGCACGCTTCACCCTAAGACAGGGAAAAAATGTCCTATGCGTCTTTAATGAAGCCTATCAACCCAAAGGCGTTAATCCAGGAACCGGAACCACCTCACCAGCTGTTGAACGTAAAATTGCATCAGATCTTTAAATAAGCGGGAATTAAAGGGGACAACACATGAGTGATAAATCAATCATCGAAGATCGAGACACTATTAGGGATAGCAGAACAACAACATTGTCTTTTCCCGACAACCAAGAAATCCCTGCCATTTATATTGTAAACAATGACGGTACAGAATCACTAGTTCCCAAAACCACAAGAGGCAACAGGGTAACTGACCATGCCATTAGTGCACGCTTCACCCTAAGACAGGGAAAAAATATCCTATGCGTCTTTAACGAAGCCTATCAACCCAAAGGCGTTAATCCAGGAACCGGAACCACCTCACCAGCTGTTGAGCGTAAAATTGCATCAGATCTTTAAATAAGCGGGAATTGAAGGGGACAACACATGAGTGATAAATCAATCATCGAAGATCGAGGATCTATTGGAGATGGCAAAAACAATAGCGCCAAAACCGCCGGCAAAAAAATAGTTGTCGCAATAGCTTGTATAGGAATCTGCGGCTATGTCCTCTGGAACATCTTATCCACCCCCACAGAACAAAAAGACACCGCAAAAGCTCATAAAAAACAAGAACAAAGCTTTCACAATTCCCTCGCCCCTTTAGAGCTCGCCCCCTCTGACCCGCGTGCAAACATAGCGCCAATAACCTTACCACCCCCACAACCACTTGCAGAAGAACCGAAAAAAGATGATCCCTTACTTGATGCCGCAAGACGCGCCCCCGTTCTTGCTTTTGCCAAAGGCTCTAGGTCTCAATTAAAAGACATTGTCAACACGACTCTCAATCCCTTTGAAAAATTCAATACCCTTGAAAATCTCGCCAATATGAAAAATTCCTCTGCCCTTCAAGACACACAAAATTTTGCGACCCTACTAAAGCCTACCAAAACAGAAGAAGCAAAAGCAAAAGCAAAACTCATCGGCAATAGAAACTTTATCATCGCCATGGGAACCTCTATTCCCTGTATCTTAGAAACGGCATTAAACAGTGAGCAACCAGGCTTTGCAAGCTGCATTATTAACCGTGATATCCTCTCCGACAATGGTCGCGTTGTTTTACTTGATAAAGGAACCCAAGTGATTGGCGAATACCGCGGAGGGATAAAACAAGGTCAATCCCGCCTCTTTGTTCTCTGGACAAGAGCAAAAACTCCAACCGGTGTCATCATCGACCTTGCCTCACCCGCAACAGACAGTTTAGGAAGAGCTGGTTTTGATGGCAACATCAACACCCATTGGTGGGAACGCTTTGGCTCTTCCCTTTTGTTGACCGTTATTGATGGTGCCACAACAGTTTTAACAAATAAAATAGTAGGCAATTCCAATAAAGGAGGTTCAAACAACTCTGGAGGCGGCGGTTTTGAAGGCGCAAACAACACTGGAAAAGAAGCCGCCAGTATTGCCCTTGAAAATCAAATCAATATCCCTCCTACCTTAGAAAAATTTCAAGGCGAACTGGTCAACATTTTCGTAGCAAAAGATCTCGATTTTTCCTCTGTTTATAAATTAACCATCACAGGAAAAAAGAGAAACGCTTTCTCGCGTTCTACGCCAGGCTATTCCTTTTTTTAATTCTCACGTTCAGAGTATATTATGCCAACAGCAAAAAACATAGAACGAGCCTCTATCGTTTTAACAAAATTAAAAATCTTAGATGACTTCCTCAATGATGAGAATTTATTTGAGATTGTTGTCAATCGCCCAGGCGAAGTGATTGTTGAGGGTCCAAATGGTTGGCAAACCCACATCTTAAAAGAGCTAACCTACAGCGAACTAGAAGGGATTGCGAAAGTTGTTGCTGCCTACACAACACAAAAAATTAGTGTAGAAAATCCCGTTCTTTCCGCAACACTGCCCAATAACGAACGCATACAAATTGTCATGCCCCCTGCTGTTGCCCCCAACACCATGAGCATGACAATTCGTAAACCTTCATCACGCACTTTTTCTCTTGAAAGTCTACACGAAAACCAGCTATTTTCTGTCACCAGAAACGTCAGTTTTACCCCCCTTGAACAAATGACAAAACGGGCAAGTGAACTCTCTGATACAGAAAAAGAGCTAACAGATCTCTTTATCGCCAAAGACTTTTGTACATTTTTAGAACGCGCTGTTGTTACACAACAAAATATCTTAATCTCTGGAAAAACCGGTTCTGGTAAAACAACCCTCTCCAAAGCTTTAATTGCAAAAATCCCTGAATATGAACGCATTCTCACCATAGAAGACACGCCCGAGCTTGTCGTTCCACACACAAACAAAGTGCAGCTCTTTTATTCAAAAGATAATCAAGGCTTAGCAAAAGCTGGAGCAAAAGAACTGCTTGAATCTGGATTGCGTATGCGCCCCGACAGAATTCTTTTGCAAGAGCTGCGTGATGGTACAGCCTTTTACTATATCCGTAATGTCAATTCCGGTCACCCAGGTTCTATCACCACCGTTCATGCCTCAACAGCACTCGCCGCCTTTGAACAAATGACCCTTTTAGTCAAAGAAAGTGACGGGGGTGGTAATTTAGCACGCGACGATATCCGCGGCTTATTAATCTCGATGATAGATGTCATCATCCAATGTAAACGTTTGGAAGGAAAATTTCGTGTAACAGAAATTTATTACGACCCTTTCAAGCGCCGTGATGCTTTTTAAAAAAAACGATACCCTCCCCCTCTTATGCCAATAGAGATTTTTTAAGAGCACAATTGATCGCTTCAGGTTCATTTTCAATGATTGAAAGTAACAAACGAGAAAAAGTATCTATAGAATATCGTCCCTGTTTCCAATCACGAATGCGCCTTACAGAAAAACCAAAACATGCCGAAAATGATATCTATAACCCTATATTTTTTCTGATTTTTTTGACATCAATGTTTGCAAGGATATGGCTACCAAATTTATGACCTCCGCTTCACCTTTAGCATAAGAACAAAGTATTGATTTATATAGATAATTTAGCGTTATTCAACTTGAATTAGAACCCTGAATATCGTACAGTTCTCTCATTTCAAACCTGTGTATCTTGAAACAATCAAAATCACTTGCTTGCACACTACAAGCGGATAGTCCATGTGAAAAAACCGTACAAGAAAGAATTAAAAATGGCTCTTATGAACCCTCTCTAATGCCAAGG
>NZ_JBHIQK010000003.1:131802-141023 GCF_042196545.1 Bartonella sp. AC70YNML | reverse complement strand
GATAGTCCATGTGAAAAAACCGTACAAGAAAGAATTAAAAATGGCTCTTATGAACCCTCTCTAATGCCAAGGGCTGTTGCAACACTCACGAGCTGGCAAAGTGTGTGATGGTGCACCGGCTCGCTTCTTCAAAAACATAAAGATGGAGGTGTTCAATGGCTTTATCGTTATACCCTTCATGGTCGGCGCCATGAAAAGGGCCTGGGTGCCTTAAGAAATGTTTCTTTAAAACAAACCCGTGAAACTGCACACAATGGTGTGCTGTTTTACGTGAGGGTCGTAACCCCATTAAGAAAGAGCTTCACAAGCTCCTTGTAATATACGCAATCCTACTTATTTGCCTTATCCATTATTTTTTCCTTTCGATATTCGTTTAAGAGTACAGTTAAAATTCACTTAAGTTCATTTCTTTCTAGCTTACTAGCTTAATTAAATTTCCTTGAGATAATTTACTGTAAATATCTAAGAGAAACACCGGAATATTTTGACCACCCAAAAAGGGTATAACCCTATATTCCCCACTTTTACCCTTATGCTTTGTTGGGAATCTAACTTTCCTTGCTCTCACCTCATTCCTTGCATAAAAACACCAGCATCTGGATTAGCAGCAATTTAAAAAAACAATATTAAATAATGCTTCAGGTGATATGCCTTCCTCTTTCGCACAAGTTAATTGACTTTCCCCCACACCTCAAAGGAGTGAGATTCCTACCCGCCACGAGCCTGTCAAAAGTCCAGCATCTCTCGGCGGCTTCCTGCTACTGACCACTCACGCGATTCACTTCATAGGCGCGACAGACAAACCTTGCCCTGAAATACTGATCACGATATCTAAAAACATTCAAATATATAAAGCTTTTCATGCCTTATACCACCGCTCTAAACAACGGTGTTTTACGGCATAATAGGATAAGCTATCGTTTCGATCATTGTTTGCATAATTGTTCAATATACGGAATCCCTGTAAATTATCAATAAAAATACGTGATACCCGTAACTATAATGATGTAAATTAAAAGCCAATTTTAAATGAATGATCAGAAGTATCAAATATCCAAATGATGAAATAAATCCTCCACATCTTTTACAAAAAAAACATCTTCTCCTCTTTCACTTTTCTCAAAAATTTCAAGCGTCTCGCATGCTGGCACCATCACACACTTTGCCAGCTCGTGAGTGTTGACAGCCCTTAGCACTAGAGAGGGCTCATAAGAACCATTTTTAGTTCTTTCTTGTACGGTTTTTTCCACATGGACTCCCCCCCGCTTGTGACGTGCAAGCAAATGATTTTGATTGATTCAACATGGAATAGATTTGAAATGAGAAAATTTTACGATATTAGGGGGCTAATTCAACTTGAAGAACGCTAAATTATCATTATAAATCAATATATTGTTTCATTAGGAACATACATATCAAACGACAAATCCCTTTTCATTGACAACTTTAGTCAAAGCAATCCGTACAAAATAAGACACCGTAAGCCCTAGAGGGGCTAATATTTCATGGGCTTTTTTTAAATTCTTATCTATACATGCTCGCACAATATCTCTTGAATCCACCGCTATATTTATAAGTAACCCTCCTTTAGTTACTCTTTAATGAGAACCCAAATGAGCTACAATAAAAAGTTTCTAATGCATTAGATTTCTTGACCGTATCACATCTTTTGACTTTGTACGCACAGATGCGTTGTTGATCTCTTGTATATGTCTTTGTTGCAAAAATTGAACAGCTGTTTGAAGCTCGTTCACTAGCTTTTTATCCTGAAGTTGTTCTTTAGGGAGAACTTTTGATGAATCAAACCCATAGTTATGAAGTGCATCCCAAGACAACATTAAAGACAAAATCACGAAACGACATCGCTTTATCAGTATAAATTGCCAAACCCTTTTTTATCTAATCTCTGATCCTCCCTTATATGCAATGTATAAAGGATAGATTTTCGCCATTACACGAATCCCAAAACTCCTTCATCAACAACCGTTTTTCTTGGATAACCGTTTTGACTGACTGCTCTCACCAGCTTTTTCTTCTATACAACTCAAGAATTTTCATCCCTCTCTCAAGATCTCCCCTCCTCTAGCACACACAAGCCTCCAAGCTTTAGTCTTTATTCTTTTTCTTCCCCTCAACCATCATAAGAAGCCTCCCCTTTATTCAAAGGTCACCCGCTTGAAGTCTACTCAACGTTAGAAATATCCCCTTATATTCCAACAAATAATTCCCGTAGCAAATTTCCCTTCTATCTCTCAAAAGATTACCTGATTACTTACCTCACAGCATTCAAGATTCCTCAAAGCACAGCACCCACGTGTGCATCATGTTGCGTAATAACATCCATCAACTCTGTTACGACCGCATCCAACACTTCTCGTGCATCGCCTTCAGCCATAAGGCGGATAACCGGTTCAGTTCCAGAAGCACGGATAACGAGGCGTGCTTCTTTTCCCAACTTTTTCTCTGCTTGATCAATAGCCGTTTTAACAGGATTTTTTTTCAGGACATTTTTATTTTTAACCGTTAAATTTTTTAAAATTTGCGGTACAGGTTCAAACCGTTTACACAATTGGCTCATAGGACTTTGGCTTTCTTTCATACAGGCTAAAACCTGCAAGGCAGCCACCAAGCCATCACCCGTTGTGCCAAAATCACTGAGCACAATATGCCCAGAAGCCTCACCACCAACATTATATCCCTTTTGGCGCATGGCATCGACAACATAACGGTCTCCAACTTTTGTCCTTACAAGGTGCAACCCTTTGCCGTTCAAGAAACGCTCTAGTCCAAGATTTGACATAATTGTTGTAACAACACCATTGCACCGTAATCGTCCCATTTTATGCCAATTTTCAGCAATTACAGCAATCAACTGATCTCCATCAACCGTTTGTGCTTTTTCATCAACAATGAGAACACGATCTCCATCTCCATCAAGAGCAATACCCACATCAGCACGTACTTCATGCACTTTTCGTTTTAAAGAACTTAAATCGGTTGACCCACATTTTTGATTAATATTGGTACCATTTGGCTCATCATGAATAGCAAAAACCTCAGCCCCCAATTCCCATAAAGCACGAGGAGCCGCTTTATAAGCCGCCCCATTGGCACAATCCACAACAATACGCACAGCATCCAAGCGAACATCGCGCGGCAGAGTTCGTTTGGCATATTCAATATAACGATAAATATCCCCTTCAACCCGTTTTGCATAACCAATTTCGGCAGAACTTGCTAAAGATTTTGAAAGATCTGTATCGATTAATTGTTCAATTTTCGCTTCCATATCATCTGAAAGCTTAAAACCATCAGGACCAAAAAGTTTAATTCCATTATCATAGAAGGGATTATGAGAAGCAGAAATCATCACCCCAAGATCCGCGCGCAAAGAGCGGCAAAGCATTGCAACAGCAGGTGTTGGCACTGGACCCAATAAAAAAGCTTCCATCCCCGCAGCAGTCAATCCTGAAACCAAAGCGTTTTCCAACATATAGCCCGATAATCGTGTATCCTTTCCAATCACCACACGACGTGATTGATGTTGTGAGCGGAATAAAACCCCTACCGCCATCCCTACCTTCATAGCAAAATCGGGTGTCATCGGAAATGAATTGGCTTTCCCCCGAATTCCATCTGTACCAAAATATTTTTGTACCATACCTCTTTCCTTTAATATCTACTTTTTCCCTTTGACTTTTTTAAACCCCTAAAAGCCCCCTTGGTACAATAGTCCTCCTCTCCCCGTATAAAATCAGATCATTGATCTTAAACCTTCATGCATTTAGACAATCAAGCCCCCTATTCACCATCTACACATCTAAACCACTCTCAAACAATTATGTTACACCCTCACACATAAAAGAAATATTATCTCCTCAAAATGCTCTACACATCCCTTTAACACAACCAACGGATAATCTCACACACTTGCTAAATCCGTAAAGAAACTCAGCACCAAACCTCATACCCTACCAAATCAGCAAGAAAATCTATCACCTAACCTTACAACCCCTACCACATTAGAAAAGCAACAGTACACCTCGCCTTGTAGCATGCTAAAGCCGTCATCATACAACGGCTTTGCTTAATTTTTTTGCTTCCATATTTTTGCAAATATTGCAAGAAAGGCGCAAGCTTTGTTTGCGCCTTTCTCAAAAAATTTAGAAGTTTTCCTAAAACATCGTCACTCAAGCGTTCTTAAAAGGCTCCTATTTTCCTTTATCATGTCCCACCGTATTTGACTTTTTTTCTGCACTGCTTTTACTTTTAGAGCGGTTGACTGATTTTGTGGTACCTTTTGTGCTTTGCGCTTTTTTCTCAGTCTCATCCGATTGCACTTTTTTAGACTGAAGCTCCTTAGGTTCAACATCACTGGATTTTGCTGTTTTCTTCCCTACAGCTCCCTCTGCCTTACCCTCTTCTAGTTTATCAGTCTCTCCTTTATGAGTTGCTGTTTTAGGCGCTGTTTCAGCGTCTTTTTCCTCTGCACCTGCTGTCTCTACCCTCACTGTTCCAGTTTTTGGAACAGAGGATCCCCGTGGTGCAGCATTCTCATCTTTCTGTGTGCGTGAAGGAGGCTTTCCTGCAATAACTTCGTTAATTTCAGCTCCCGTTAAAGTCTCATATTCCAACAAACCTTGTGCCAAAGCAAACCATTCTTTTCTTTTTGTTTTCAAAATTTCTGTAGCATTTTTATAGGCATCATCAATAAGCTTACGCACTTCCATATCAATCATGCGCGCTGTTTCTTCAGAAACGTTTTGTGTTCGCGCAACAGAATGACCCAAAAAGACTTCATCTTGGTTATCTCCATAAGCAACATTCCCAAGCAGATCAGAAAATCCCCATCGTGTGATCATTGCGCGCGCTAATTTGGTTGCTTGTTCAATATCAGAAGAAGCACCGGAGGTGATATTTTCCTTTCCAAATTTCAATTCTTCAGCCACACGTCCACCCATCATAATGGCCAGACGAGAAATCATCCAACGATAACTCATGGAATAGCGATCACCTTCAGGCAATTGCATCACCATTCCCAAGGCCCTTCCCCTTGGGACAATTGTTGCTTTGTGGACAGGATCAGCAACTGGCACATTAAGAGCCACAATAGCATGTCCTGCTTCGTGATAGGCAGTGAGTTCTTTTTCTTCTTGTGTCATAGCGGTTGAACGACGCTCAGCCCCCATCATCACCTTATCTTTCGCATCTTCGAATTCTTGCATTGTCACGACTCTTTTATTACGGCTTGCAGCCATAAGAGCAGCTTCATTGACCAGATTCATCAGATCCGCACCGGAAAATCCTGGTGTACCTCTTGCCAAAATCTTCAGATCAACGTTGGGCGCTAAAGGCACATTGCGCACATGCACTTTCAAGATTTGTTCACGCCCAGAAACATCAGGGTTTGGCACAACAACTTGCCGATCAAAACGCCCTGGTCTCAATAAAGCGGGATCAAGCACATCAGGACGGTTTGTTGCAGCAATAAGAATAATACTTTCATTGGGCTCAAACCCATCCATTTCAACAAGCAACTGATTTAAGGTTTGCTCGCGTTCATCGTTTCCCCCTCCTAGTCCAGCACCCCGATGGCGCCCAACAGCATCAATTTCATCGATAAAGATAATACAAGGGGCATTTTTTTTAGCCTGTTCGAACATATCACGCACACGGCTCGCCCCAACACCTACAAACATTTCAACAAAATCAGACCCTGAAATGGTGAAGAATGGCACATTGGCTTCACCAGCCACAGAGCGTGCGAGCAAAGTTTTACCGGTTCCTGGAGGACCAACAAGCAAAACACCGCGTGGAATACGGCCTCCTAAACGTTGAAATTTTTGTGGTTCGCGTAAAAATTCAACAATTTCTTGAAGATCTTGCTTTGCTTCTTCAACACCGGCAACATCTTTAAAAGTAACACGTCCTTGCGCTTCATTAAGCAATCTTGCTTTTGACTTCCCAAACCCCATTGCACCACGTGATCCATTTTGCATTTGCCGCATAAAAAAGACCCACGCCCCCACGATAATAATAACAGGCAATAAGGAAAAGAGGAGATTGAGGAAAATACTATTTCCAGAGCTTTCAGGAATAGCTTTAACATTGACGTTTTTGCTTTCCAATTTTTGTATCAAACCTGGATCTCGTGGAGCATAGGTTGAAATAGTTCTATGTTCAATGGTTTTTCCTGTTAATTTTTGACCCTGAATGGTCACAGATTTCAACTCATTATTCTCAACTTTTTGCAAAAATTCAGAATAAGAGACCTCTCCACCACCAGAACGTTGACTATCTCCATTAAAGAAAGAAAACGACACAATCAAAATCAAAGCAATAACTCCCCAAATGAGGAGAGAGCGGTAATTGGAATTCATATTCAGCCCACTTAATCAAATATAGATTTCAAACAGTTCCCCTTAACATATAACCTTGTCAGCCCCTTGCCAAGGGATGAGAAGCTGTTTATTTTCTTTTAGAGTAATTTTTCTTTATCTTTTCACCTCAATATTAAAAAAAGGGTCCACAACATTTACCACAGCAGCATCTTCTCGCGAAGAAAGCCAATCGAAAGGTGCCATAATCCGCTTGATGATAACATTTTTATGAACAACTGCTTGAGAAATCAACTCTGGAATATCACACCCTTTGTCATTTGAGATCATCACCAGCGATTGTAAAGAGGGAAAATGAGGCTTTTCAAGCTCAAAATCGCTATTTTTTAATAAAAATTTCAGCTGTTCTAAATTTGCGGCTCCAACCTTTATAGCCTCATATCCATGATTTGTGATATGATAGCGCCCATCCCATATAAAAGTTTTATCTGGCTCAACGATAGCCTCTTTTATATTTCGCCCTTCACGCCACAAAGAAATTCCCTGCTTGTTATATTCAATAACAGAGCCCGCATAAGTAAAACGCTTCTTTTCTGGAGAATCGAGACAGAGTTTTTGAACAAGCATGCTTAATTTCTGATTGGGGAGCAAATAAAATCCCCCTCCCATCAGCACAGCAAAGAGCCCCACCACGAAAGGAAAACTGGAATGTTTCTGTAAAAATAGCGCAGGCTTTGCTATGAAACAACGTCCATGTTGGACAGTAATATCCAGTGCTAAGATCAAATCGGCAATATTTTGCGCGTGTTGACGACGCTGCAATGCGGCTTCATTTATTTTTTGAGCAATATAAGACAATTTTTGTGGAGAAAGAGATTGACGCACACGTACACGTTCAAAATTGCGATCTTCATTGGTTGGATCATCAATCCATGTTTGTCCTTGTAAGCGTAAATAATTCCGTAATGTTTGGCGTTTTACACCAAGGAGTGGACGAATCAAACGCACTTTTCTATGCAACAACGCCTCACGCGGAATACAGGATAAACCACGTTCATAGAGCGGACCATCGTTTTTTTCGGAAATATTTTTTCTTGTTTTTCTGGCATGAAACTCATCACGTATACCCTCGGCTTCACCGCGCAAAATACCAGCAAAACCACTGGCATAAACCTCATCGCGCATGGTAACAGCTTCACTATATAAAGCACCTCTGTTCTTTTGGAGACGTTGATACCGCATTTGATAGGTTTCAACCTGATCATTGAGTGTATGGCCCGTCATAATAACTGATGCGCCTTGTTTTTGTGCTTCTTTAACCAAGAGATCGTAACGTGCAACACGCGCGCTGGAAGCAATATGCGTCTTTGGCTTTTCGCCTTCCCATCGCACAGTGATATGTTGAATATCATGGACACGACAAATTTTCGCAACAGTTTCTGCCTCACGCATCGATTCTTTACGCAATTGATGATCAACCGTGACAACAATCATTTCTGGAGGAAATGCGAGAGTTTCCAAATGCTCTTTGACCAAAAACATCAAAGCCAAAGAATCACTTCCCCCTGAGACGGCAAGAATCAACTTCTGACATGGAATAAAATCCGATGTTTTAAAGAGATTTCTTGCCAGTCTAACGCACACCGAAAACGACCTCGCTGTTTATTTTGCAGGTTTACAAAAAACAGATGCTAATGTTTGTTGACGTTTTGATTTTTTCACAAAATGAGCACAATTGTCTTTATTTGGCTCAAGAGCGACCATACTTCTTGCTAATTTCAGTAAAATCTCGGAGGTATAGAGCTTCTTTTTATCTGCATACCATGCGGTAAGATAAACTTGTGCTGCTTCATGATAGCGTTTTTGTCCCAACAAAGATTCGGCCAACCAAAATAAAGCATCATCACTCAAAGAATCTTTTTTGTAACGATTTTGAAAAGCGCAAAAGCTTTTTTCAGCATCAACATAGTTAGCAGAACGAATAAAATCATACCCTTCCTTATACAAAGCTTTAGAAGAAGAAAGATTGTCACTCTGATGTACTTCAATTGGAGCTCTTACTTCATGCGCTTTGTTAAAGGATTGACTGTTTTCATGGTCATGGCTCTCCACCTTAGCTTCCACAGCAGCAACCTTTGTCTGAACACCTGTACTATGGTCCTGCTCCATCTCTTCTTTTACAGTCTGAGATTTTTCATCTACAGCAGACTTTTCAAAAGAACAAGAATAAACAGAAGAGGTTTCTGTATCAAAAAGCTCGTGAAACTGCTTGTTAACATTTTTTAGACTGTTATGCTCAAGCACCATTCGTATCTTATGTAAAAGCTTATCTAAATCATAATCTTGAAATAAAGCCTGTTGATTCTCTAAAATAATCCCTTGGTGCTCCGCAACACTAGTGGCTTTTTCCGCCGCGCTAGATGCTGCTTTATCAGCTGCTTCAGGAGCTTCTTTCACAGCATCAACAGCCTTATTAACAGCGTCAGTGGCTTTTTCTATCACATCAGATGCTGCTTTATCGGCTGCTTCAGGTGCTTCTTTCACTGCATCAACAGCCTTATCAACAGCGTCAGTGGCTTTTTTCTCCACATCAGATGCTGCTTTATCGGCTGCTTCAGGTGCTTCTTTCACGTCATCAGTTGCCTTATTAACGGCGTCAGTGGCTTTTTCTATCACATCAGATGCTGCTTTATCGGCTGCTTCAGGTGCTTCTTTCACTGCATCAACAGCCTTATTAACAGCGTCAGTGGCTTTTTCTATCACATCAGATGCTGCTTTATCAGCTGCTTCAGGTGCTTCCTTCACAGCATCAACAGCCTTATTAACAGCGTCAGTGGCTTTTTCTATCACATCAGATGCTGCTTTATCAGCTGCTTCAGGTGC
>NZ_JBHIQK010000003.1:131598-131702 GCF_042196545.1 Bartonella sp. AC70YNML | reverse complement strand
TTCTTTCACTGCATCAGACGGCTTATCAACAGCGTCAGTGGCTTTTTCTATCACATCAGATGCTGCTTTATCGGCTGCTTCAGGTGCTTCTTTCACTGCATCAA
>NZ_JBHIQK010000003.1:116789-131498 GCF_042196545.1 Bartonella sp. AC70YNML | reverse complement strand
GCGTCAGTGGCTTTTTCTATCACATCAGATGCTGCTTTATCGGCTGCTTCAGGTGCTTCTTTCACGTCATCAGTTGCCTTATCAACTGCGTCAGTGGCTTTTTCTATCACATCAGATGCTGCTTTATCGGCTGCTTCAGGTGCTTCTTTCACGTCATCAGTTGCCTTATCAACTGCATCAACTTTATCCGTATCATGTGCAGGATATTCGGAAGCCTTTCGTGCTGCACTTTGAACAAGTGAAGTAGAACAAGCTATAAAAACCCCCATATAAAAGAGTGTTTTCCAATTGATTTTACGATACATTCTTTTCTCCCCTTAAGAGCTTATTGAATAGTTGAAACAAACAATCTTCTTTTTAATGACTATTCATGTCATTCAACGTTGTCACAGCACGTCGATTTTGATTCCAACAGGAAATATCATCACATACTGCTACAGGTCTTTCTTTTCCGTAAGAAATTGTTTGAATCCGTTGTGCAGACACACCTAGAGACACCAAATAGTTTCGCACAGCAACAGCACGGCGCTGTCCAAGTGCCAAGTTATATTCACGTGTTCCCCTCTCATCAGCATGACCTTCGATCATAATAGAATAATAAGGATAATGAAGCAACCATTCTGCTTGGCGCGTTAAAACACGTTCAGCATTAGCATCAAGTGAAGAAGAATCGAGACCAAAAAACACGCGATCACCCACACTAACTGTAAATTCTTGTCCTGAGCCTGGTGACACCTGATTCAAACCAGCATCATTCATATAAGCGCCATTCATACCGTTAAGTGCACCAACATTTTTTTTGCCACACCCACCCAGGCATAGTGAGAAAAGAAAAAGGATAGCTAAAGAATGAGAGATGTTTTTTTTGGTAGAGCGCATAGTCCGTTTCTCCTTGAATTTCGTAAAGAAGGGTAAATTCTTAAAAATATTTTTAAAAATAACCGTTAATTCCTAATGAAGACGAAATTTTTTCTGTTTTTTTCGTCCTCATTTTTACTTTTGAGTCTCTGCCAATTTTTCTTCTCTTCAGCCATTCCTCTAACATTTCCATAAGAAATGTTTCCCTTATGAGTCATGGCTTTTTATGCATCATCTTGATCTTGACTATTTTTTTGCAGCGCGTTCAGCTTTGCAAAAACTTTATCAGCGTCAAAAGTCTTATGCAGATTTTCTTCGCTCTCATTTTCCTCTAGAGCAGCGTTTTCCGTCACAGAAGCGGGAAGCAACGACCTATCTTCTTCTGCTGCAACAGGACGATTTTTCGCCGCACGCTGGAGCTCAAAATCTAAATCGATTTGTGAACACAAACCAAGTCCTACAGGATCAAGAGGAACCAAATTTGCACTATTCCAATGGGTTCTAAGGCGGATTTGTTCAATTGTCGCTTTTGTTGTCCCAATCAACCGTGCAATTTGTGCATCTTTCAACTCGGGATGGTTCGTAACCAACCATAGGATACCATTGGGACGATCCTGGCGTCGAGAAAGAGGGATATAGCGCGCCCCTTTACGTTTTTTTTCAGGAATATGCACCCTCGATTGAGAAATTTTCAAGCGTGCGTTTTGATCAGCCTCCACCCGTGCAATTTCACTGCGCGTCAATTGCCCAGAACTAATCGGATCTAAACCTTTAATACCATAAGCCGCATCACCATCGGCAATAGCTTTTACTTCCAAGACATGCAATTTACAAAATTCTGCAATCTGATCAAAAGAAAGAGCTGTATTATCAACCAACCAAACAGCTGTTGCTTTGGGCATCAAAAGTTGCGTTGCCATTTTTATAAATCCTCTTCTGCGCCTCTTCTATGAGGCAGGTTACCGCCCACTCAAGAGCACTGGAACTTTTTATATGCTTAGGTCTCTCCAACCACTCCTAAAACAAAGCGCGGCATGGAATAAACCATTTTGCTATGAAATTACATTCTGTTATAGCGTTATTTTTGCTCAACGACAAGAGATCTCTCTTGTAATGATCCTCAACTAAGGTCTCTTTACCTTTAAGATGAATTTTCTTATAAAGGGTTTATTTGATTATTTCACCTCATGCTGTGGCACATTTATTCTGGTGGGATGCATGCTTTATCGCCTTAAATTCTAAGGAGTATCCAACTGGCAAAAAAGCCCTCAAATAGGAAGGAAAACTATGGCAGGCCATTCACAATTTAAAAATATTATGCACCGTAAAGGGCGTCAAGATGCAATGCGCTCGAAAATATTTTCTAAGCTTGCGCGCGAAATTACCGTAGCAGCAAAACAAGGTGCTCCTGATCCAGCCATGAATCCACGTTTAAGACTGGCTGTTCAAAATGCCAAAGCACAATCGATGCCGAAAGATAATATTGAACGCGCGATTAAAAAAGCGTCAGGCGCCGATGTCGAAAATTATGATGAAGTACGCTATGAGGGCTATGGACCAGGCGGCGTTGCCGTCATTGTTGAAGCTTTAACTGATAACCGCAACCGCACCGCTTCAAATGTGCGCGCCGCCTTCACAAAATCAGGAGGAGCCTTAGGGGAAACAGGTTCCGTAAGTTTCATGTTTAATCGGATTGGTGAAATAATCTATAAGCCAGAAGCAGGGACAGCCGATAACATCATGGATGCAGCAATTGAAGCCGGTGCCGAAGATGTGCAATCAGAAGAAACCGGACATCATATTACCTGCGCATTTGAAGATATTGGTGAAGTTTCAAAAATGCTTGAAGCAAAACTTGGTGAAGCAGAATCGATTAAAACAATTTGGAAAGCCACCACCCTTGCACCAATAGATGAAGAAAAAGCTTTATCTGTTTTACGACTGATTTCAACATTAGAAGAAGATGATGATGTGCAAAATGTTTATGCCAATTTTGATATCAGCGATGAGATTTTGGCAAAATTATCTGTATAATTTCCATCATTTGCACAAGCCCTCTCTTCATTCATGAGGGCTTCAAAAGCATTTGTCACCCCTCCTATCCGCACAATAAAAGCCCCGCGTCAATAGCGGGGAAAATCTGTCTGTACAACAAGAAACCACAATCAATTCCAGAAAACATAATCCCAAAAAGAAAAGCATACACAAAACTCTGTAGTCTCACGCCTTTCTTACATGCCCAAAAGATTATCCCTATATTCCTCTCTATTCGATCTTGTTGTTCTTTAAGATTAACCTCCCCGCCTTCAAGTGATGAAAATGATCTAGCCTGTAAAAAATTCGAATTTTCTTAACGTATTCCTATGACGAAGCACCCATGAAATTCACTTTAAACTTAAGACTCAGCAAACATGCACTCCCCTAAATATTCGCCACGCACTTAAAAACACTTAGAATATATCAAGAAGGTTTATACGTCCTATATCCCCACACCTCAAAGGGCAGTGTTTTTACAACATCACAGAATAAAAATAAGCAAATGGAAAGCCAGAGCTGATTGTTTAGCAAAGTATTGTACAAAAAGCCAGTACATCTCTCTAATCTGTTGCGGATAAATTTTTGACTTTATGGCATTAACTTTATGACATCGTATGTTTTTAAAATAACGTCATTTATCTTAAAATCTGTCCTTTTGCTCTTACCGATCAATCAATATTCAGACCTAAAACAACCGCGTACTCGAATAAAATACATCAGAGAGCAACAGCCCCCTGACAAGACCAAATTCTTCACAAACAAAATTGAAGAGGAAGTTTAAAAAAATATATATAGCGACACTTTTAATAAAAAGTTGAAATCTAGAGACTTCAGAATTTTCGACTCTATTTTTTCAAGGTATTGTTTTGAATTTTTTAAGCATTTTCCCCCAAGGAAATTCCATTATCGATCAACAACCGTAGATGATAGATGAAATCTACATAAATCCCCATGCCCACTATAACCAATTCCTGCTTTTAAATAATTAAAAACTATTGAGATTGTGTAAAATTGAGACTGTATTCCTTCTATATTCTGTTTTTAAGCATTTTGTTTTACTGTATATTGAGCAATGGCGACCATGCTGGATCCGAAGCATCATTGGGTGTAGGGAGTTGTCGTTCATTGCGTCCGGTAATGTCAATCGTATAGATTTTTGGTCCCATACCGGGATTTTTGCGAAAGAACATCAGCACACGACCATTGGGGGCCCACGTTGGTCCTTCATTATGAAAACCCGTGGTTAAAATTCGTTCTCCTTGTCCATCTGGGCGCATAACACCGATAGAAAATTGTCCGCTTAATTGTTTTGTAAAGGCGATATAGTCACCCCGTGGAGACCAAATAGGTGTTGAATAACTCCCCTCGTTTGAAGAAATACGTTGAATATCACTCCCATCTGCATTCATTTTATAGATTTGCGGCTTTCCGCTACGATCTGAAGAAAAAACAATTTGTTTGCCATCCGGTGAATAAGAAGCAGAAGTATCAATAGCAGAAGTTGTTGTAAGTCGCGTCATCGTACGGGTTCGTAAATCCATGGTGTAAAGATTGGCACTCCCATCATTTTGTAACAAACTCATGATGACTTTTTGTCCATCAGAAGAAAAACGCGGAGCAATTGTCATGTTATTAAACGTTCCAATCAACTCTCTTTGCCCCATTTCAATTTGTTGGAGATAAACATGAGGTACTTGATTTTCCTCATAAGCCATATAGGTCAATTCTTGTCTTTTTGGGGAAAAACGCGGTGTAAGCACCAATTCACTTCCATCGGACATATAAATCAAATTTGCTCCATCTTGATCCATCATGGCTAAGCGTTTAATGCGTGCATTTTGAGGTCCTGTTTCATCGATAAAAACAATTCTTGTATCAAAATAACCACTTTCTCCTGTCATCTCACTATAGATCTCATCTGCAATTATATGGGCCACACGCCGCCACCGTTCTGTCGCGGTATAAAAACGCCGTCCTTTCAGTTGTCGCTCTCCAAAAACATCCCATAAACGAAAATCGACTCTCAATCGTCCATCGATTTCTCTCATGACTTGCCCCGTCACCAAACCTTGCGCTTTTATTTTCTGCCAATAAGCAAAATGCGGTTGTTTATTAGGACTAGAAGTGTTTTCAACAAAATTTGCTTTATCAAGCGGTAAAAAAAGCCCCGACCGTTCCAGATCGGCTGTCACCACAGCCGTTATTTTAGATCCAATCGAATCATTGGAAATAAAGTCTGTAATTGCAATGGGAATGGGATTAAAATCAGCGCTTGAAATCGTCCCTTTCAATTGCGCATAAACCAATGAAATATTTGAAAGCCACAACCCACAAGTGACAATAAACCAAGCAAAAACTTTATATCTCGTTATAGTCATCATGGAATGCGTCCTTTCGTTAAGCGATTTTTTTATCATCTTATTTCTTGGAGGGGATCAACATTAAAGTCAAAACCTTGCCCCCACAGGCCATATTGATCACGTGGGAGATCTGCATAAGGTTGGCATGAAAAAACAGCCGCGTATACCTGCCTTATCATAATAGCTTGTTGACTCTCAAGACCGCTTACAGGATCAATGATAGGATCACCCACAACCATTCCTTCACGGTCCAAATAAAATCGCAACCGCACGACCGGACGATTCTTTAAATCGCCACCAAGCGCTACAAGTTTAAGCTTCTGTTGAATACACCCCCCAACAATATTGACCAATGTTTGTGCCATTTTTGTGGTATCATTAATATTTTTTCTTGCACCCAAAGCTTCTGGTGTATGAGAACGTTTTGCTCCTCCTCCTTGTGACCGCGCACGATTGAGCAAATTATTTTCCTCCATGGCCAGAATATCTTCAATGGTCTGTTTCTCTTGGTGTTTCTTGCTAAGCTTTGGCGTATTTTGATTCAATGCCGCCTTATTTTTCATTGTAGATTCTTCGTCAAATTTTGGTTTCAACTGTGGAAGAAGAATTTTTTCTGGAAGCACAATTTTGGGAACTTGATGAACCACCTGCTCTGCCGGTACTTTTTGTACCGTTGGAGTCAATTCTTTTGGCGATACCATCTCTTCATTTTTGTGCAAAGGCTTAAGCGCAGTCTCGGGTGCATCCTCCGGCACTCTTACAGGCATCTCAGGTGCAAGCTTTGGCGCATCTTCCGGTACTCTTACAGGCATCTCAGGTGCAACCTTAGGCGCATCTTCCGGTACTTTCAAAGGTATCTCAGGTGCAACCTTGGGCTCATCTTCCGGTACTCTCACAGGCATCTCAGGTGCAAGCTTAGGCGCATCTTCCGGTACTCTTACAGGCATCTCAGGTGCAACCTTAGGCTCATCTTCCGGTACTTTCAAAGGTATCTCAGGTGCAACCTTGGGCTCATCTTCCGGTACTCTCACAGGCATCTCAGGCACAACCTTAGGCTCATCTTCCGGTACTTTCAAAGGTATCTCAGGTGCAACCTTGGGCTCATCTTCCGGTACTCTCACAGGCATCTCAGGTGCAAGCTTTGGCGCATCTTCCGGTACTTTCAAAGGTATCTCAGACGCAACCTTGAGCTCATTCTCTGGTTCTTTTGAAATCTCTTCTGTTTTTGCTTCTAATAATTCTGGTTGTGTAAGTTCGGATATGGATGTTTCCGACGTACTTTCGCTTGTTGGCGGCGGTGTTGTCTCAACGGGGAGCAACTTTTCCTTTGGTTGAAATGGTGCAAGACTATCTATTTGTCCCTCTCCAATATGGCGTGCATCTTCTTTCTCTTGTGGTTGCATAGTTGGTTTTACGGCAGGGATTGCGCGGATAGGAGCCTTCACGGCTCCTTGTTGAGAAGAAAACTCGTCCACCAAAGGAGCAAGAGTAATGGGAATTGCTTCCAATGGTTGTGGTAAAGAGACAGAGCTTGTAAACTGAATAGCTCCCCAACTGAGAAAAATGACATGGACCACAAGGGATAAAGCCAAGCCTCGTTTCATACTATGATAAGAGTCTTTGTTCATTCTTTATGCCTTATTTACGCCTTACATTTTTTCATTTTTAATCACTCTATGCTCTTTTAAAAAAAATTAAGAACAACCGGTTATACGCAATTTTATTACTTATTATTTATTGTGCTAAACTTGCTAACGCAACTTGAGAAAACCCCGTTTTTTGAATATCCGCCAGCAGTTTTAATACTTGTTGATATTCAACAGTTTTAGCAACACGCACAAAAACCCGTTGATCTTTTTGTGTAGCATCTGCTTCCAGAAGAGTTTTCAGGTGTGTAATCAGGGCCTGCGACGTTTCATAATAATCTTGATTAATGGCAAAGCGCCCTTGCGCATCAAGTGAAACCGTAAGAGGTGTTTTTTGAGCTCGTACGGGACCCGCTTGACTACGAGGCAAATCTAGAGGAACACCGTTCACTAAAAGGGGGGCAGAGACCATAAAAATAATCAACAAGACCAGCATGACATCCACAAAAGGAGTGACATTGATCTCACTCATCAGTTGGCTTCGTGAATGATGCCGCCTACGTGTATTTTTGCGAGAAGAAGAAGCAACAGAAACGCCCATGGGATAAGATCCTTTTTATAAAGAGGAAGGTGCTGTGCGTGTTTCATCAATACGCCGCGATACAATTGTTGAAAATTCATCAGCAAAATTTTCTATTTGTGCAATGATGCGCGCACTTTCATGAGTCAACTTGTTATAAGCAATAACAGCTGGAATTGCTGCAAACAAACCAATAGCGGTTGCCAAAAGCGCTTCTGCAATCCCTGGCGCGACAATGGCAAGTGATGTATTTTGAGAAGCTGAAATAGAAAGAAAAGACTCCATAATACCAATAACTGTTCCAAAAAGTCCGATAAAAGGTCCCGCAGACCCCAGTGTCGCAAGAAAACTTAATTTTGATTCTATTTTTTCACTTTCACGTCCCAGCGTCAAATCCATAGCCTTATCAATTCTGCTCTGCAAACTTTTCGATGTATGGGTCCCTTTTTCAAGAGATTTTTTCCATTCAACCATTGCTGCCATAAAAACTGCGGATATACTATTGGTACGTTGACTTTTACATGATGCATAAAGATCTTCTAGCGCTTTGCCAGACCAAAATGTGCGTTCAAACTGCTTTATTTCACGCCGTATTCTCCGATACGTAAAAATTTTATCAAAAATAATTGCCCAACTCCAGATGGAAGCGAGCAGCAATCCGATCATAACACCTTTCACGATCCAACTCGCTTGCATAAACAAATGCAACATTCCAATTGTTTCTGGATTCGTTAGTTCACCATGCGGCATAATTTTTGTCCCTCTAAATGAAAGATGCATTTTTTTAAATTTTATAAAACAGATTATTTTATATTTTCTAAATTTAAGTAAAGACTCTAGTCTCACATAAATCCATGCGCTAAAACAAGACTTGTTTCTTAACTTTCCTTAAAAAGTGATGACGAGAGATATCCCTCAATGCACATCCCCCTCATTTCACAACAGCATTTATGAAAAATATAACGATCAGGGCTTCTCCATAAATGCTATAAAAATAAAAGATATAAAAATGCATGATATTAAATCTATTATGCACCACCATCTTTACGCTTATGAAAAGAACGCTAAATCATCATACGCGTTTCCAGCTTAAAATACAGCGATAAGTCTTAGCACTTGAAAAGATTCGTAAGAGGTATTTTATTTCTTTCTTAAGTGTTTTTGTATCCACTCACCAACTCCGCTTGTGACATGTAAGAAAATGTTTTTTATTAATTCGCGGCAATAGAGCTTGAAAAGAAAAAATTTTACAAGTTTCAGAATTATCTGAAAGTGACAACGCAATGAATTATCATTGTAAATAAATATGTTATCATCATAAAAGATGACGCTTTGCCTCAGGCTATTATTTCTCTCATTTTCCATCGAATTGAATACGGGGTACATCATCGGGCACAAAAAACGACAATAAACCACCCTACAACACCTCACAACAATGCGCCTCACCCATGCACCCCTACGACGTCCTATGTAATCTAGTGTAAGTCTCATGTAATCTCACTGTATTGTGAATTAGCCCCTTTCAATGCCTATCATCTCTCTGGCACCATGGTATAACGTACAAGCTTCTGTGACATGAAAAAAGCCTTTTCACATTTTTACTTCATCAAAACCGGCTTCTTCGCTCTCTTTGCTCACTTGCGATATTTGATCGTTATTGCATTGCGAATGATCCATAAGGAACATTTTTACAATTTTTTCAATGATTTATATTGTTCTCTTATGATGTGTAAGCAAATGATTTTAATTGTTTCAACATGAACAGATTTGAAATGAAAGTATTTTATTCTATTCCTATTAGGGTTTGTGCCCATGATAAGTGATAATTTATCTTTCTAAGTCAATACATTATATAGAATAATATGCTGTTGAAACTTTAAATGCAAAAATGCATTTCTGCTTTGTATACATTGATCTCTCACTCATTCACTACGCTTAGAAGCGCACATAAAGTCATGCATGATGGATAGAAATGGATGAAACACGCGCTCTTGTGATGCCAAATGACAATCCAGTAAAAAAACAAATCAAATTGCTTAAAAACACCCTTTGGGTGTTTTGAGACAGTTTTCGACCTAATAGCTTATTATCACTTTATTGCAATATGGTGCTGGGTATGTGCATTTTTATAAAAATAAATCTTAATCCATTTTTATTTCTTTTTATATTTTGTACTTTTTCGCTGTTTTCTGATGCCAACAAACCTTTCTTCAAAAGAAAGAAAATATCTTGAGTTTATAGCAGAAAATGGATGATGCGACATTGATTTTGAATCATAACATGGATGAGGTGTGTTTAATTTTGTGAGATATTATCTTCAATTTATTGTAGTTATTGTAGCAGAGGTGCTTTCTTTTGCTGTATCGTGTGACCTTGTTGGAAAACATTTAGGCTATGATAAATGTATAGTCTTAGATTATAGATTACTTTATATCTGCTGATCTCTCCTGAAACTTGCTAATTCAATGAATCACACTTTTAACCAAGCATTTTTGCAAAAAGTTCTTTGGGTAAACGTCGCGGTTTTGCCTCCTCATTAATCAGAGCAATTTCAACTTTGGCTGTTACCAACGTAGTCATCTCATGCAAAATAGATTGCTCCATAAAAAAGCGGGCCCCTTGGATGTGATTAACACGTGTTTTAACGACTAAAAGATGATCAATTTTAGCTGGTCTTGAAAAATTAATTTCCATATGACGAACAACAAAAAACAATTTTTCCCCCTCACCCCCTGCTGCTAACATCTTATTATTAAAACCGGTATCCCGTAAAAACTCTGAACGTCCTCGTTCAAAAAACTCAAGATAACGCGCATGATAAACTACACCGGAAAAATCTGTATCCGCAACATAAACGCGGACCTGAAAATTATGAAAAGCACTTGTATGATTTCTCTTGAAAGGAGTCACTTCTGTCATCTACTTCACGTCCCATAAAATCATTGAATAGAGCAAATTATTTATAGATCAAAAGATTGAACACATTTTTGTGTTGATGTTATGAAAAGCAAAAGCACAAAATCCTCAATCTTTCCAAATCTTTTTGGTCAGAAACTGCTAAAACAAGCACATTTCTTGTATTTATAACCTTGCGATACAATATTCACGCAATTTTTTTAAAGAAAATGTCTTATTTTTTAAAAAGCGAATGACTTAGTCATCTTCTCCATCCCATAAAGTCGTCTGAAGTGATGAATTGTCTTGAGCATCAGAAAGTTGAGAACGCCTTTGTATAGACGTTGTAGAGGCTGGAGCAGAAAGCCCTAAATGGCTCCAAGCCTTTTCACTCAGAATACGTCCACGAGCGGTTCTTTGAATAAACCCTTGTTGGAGCAAATAGGGTTCAACAATATCTTCAATGGCATCGCGTGGTTCTGATAAAGCAGCAGCAATCGTTTCAATCCCCACCGGTCCCCCTAAAAAAGTTTCCGCAATCAGGAGCAAATAGCGACGGTCAAGCGGGTCAAGCCCAAGATGATCCACTTCAAGGCGCGAAAGGGCTTCATCGGCGATTTTTTGGTCAATTTGTTTTGCCTGTTTAACCAGAGCAAAATCACAAACGCGCCGTAAAAGGCGTCCAGCAATGCGAGGCGTCCCGCGTGCTCTGCGTGCAATTTCATGGGCTCCATCATCACTGATCTTGACAGCAAAAAGTCGTGCATTACGCTGAACAATATATTCCAATTCTTCTATCGTATAAAAATTGAGACGAATTGGGATTCCAAAACGATCTCTCAGCGGTGTGGTTAAAAGTCCCAAACGTGTAGTTGCCGCCACCAAAGTAAATTTAGCCAGATCAATTTTAACCGAGCGGGCAGCAGGCCCCTCACCAATGATAAGATCAAGTTGATAATCTTCCATTGCTGGGTACAGAATTTCCTCAATTGCTGGATTTAAGCGATGAATTTCATCAATAAACAAGACATCACGTTCTTCGAGATTGGTCAAGAGGGCTGCTAAATCTCCTGCTTTAGCAATGACCGGCCCTGAAGTAGAGCGAAAATTAACGCCTAATTCTTTTGCCATAATCTGTGAAAGCGTTGTTTTTCCCAACCCCGGTGGTCCTACAAACAAAACATGATCCAGCGCTTCTTGCCGTGTTTTTGCTGCTTCAATAAATATTTTTAAATTAGCCCGTGCCGCTTCTTGACCAATAAAGTCATCGAGAACTTGTGGCCTCAAGGAACGATCTGGATCGTTAGGAAGGGGGGCGGAACCCAGAAGGCGTTGATCTTCATCTTTATGCATTGTTACCTTAATTTTAAGTAGGAGAAGAAAGCAATTTGAGACTATGGCGGATCAGCAGGGCAGAAGAAACAGTTTCGCCCTCAAGAGCGTTCATCGCAAGAGCAAGAGCGCGAGCTGCTTGCTCCCGTTCAAACCCTAGCTTCATCAATGCGGAAAGCGCATCATGCGCAGGTTGATTGGTTATCTCACGCTGAGGAACCGAAATAGTTTTGACAGCTTGTTCAAAGGGAAGTGTTTTACTTTTCAGTTCACCCACAATCCTTTCACTGACTTTTTTACCAACGCCCGGCGCTCGACTAATCATCGCAACATCATTTAAAGCGATAGCCTGAGCAAGTTCATCTGGCGATAAAGTCCCCAAGATTGCCAAAGCAACCTTTGCCCCTACTCCAGGAACATTTTGTAGAAGACAAAACCACTCCTGTTCAGCTCTTGTAGCAAAACCAAAAAGGCGAATTGCTTCTTCACGAACATGCGTTTCAATAAAAAGGCTTAACGCCTCCCCAACAGAGGGTAAAGAAGGACGCAGACGATTTGACACAAAAACAACATAACTCACACCATGAACATCAAGAAGAATATGATCATCAAAGATATGTTCAAGGGTGCCCTTTAATTTGCCAATCATGTTATCACCCCAATCATATCGCCATCCTTGCCTGATAAGATTGGTCAATACTCTGATAATGCATACACCAATTCAACACAAAAACAACATAACTCACACCATAAACATCAAGAAGAATATGATCATCAAAGATATGTTCAAGAGTGCCCTTTAATGTGCCAATCATGCTTCCACCCCAATCATATCGCCATCCTTGCCTGATAAGATCGGTCAATACTCTTACGATGCATACTATGACAAAGAGCAAGAGCAAGAGCATCAGCCGCATCACTGCTATCAAATTCAGCCCGTGGGAGGAGAACTTTTACCATCATATGGATTTGTTCTTTAGCCCCATGTCCAACACCAATAACCGATTTTTTCACTTTGTTAGGGGCATATTCAAAAACAGGAAGGTTTGCTTGCGCAGGAACCAGCAGCGCAATCGCACGCGCTTGCCCAAGTTTTAAAGTTGCTGTAGCATCTTTGTTGACAAACACATGTTCTACAGCGGCTTCATGGGGCATAAATTGATGCATAATCTCTGAAAGACCTTTGTGGATCTGACAGAGTCTAGAAGCCAGATCACACTGTGCATTAGAAGAAACCGTCCCTGCTGCAATAAACTGAAGACGATTACCTGCAACATCGATAACGCCCCACCCTGTACGCCGTAATCCGGGATCAATGCCTATAATACGAATCGTCTCTGCCATAAACTACAGTCTATACACTTTTCCCCCTTGTGAATAAAGACAAGACCACAAAGAAAACAGCAACCCAAGACAAAACCAGTAAAAAGATAATCATACCTCCAAATTTATACAATTATAACACGCAACGAACAGCATCTTTATGGTACATACTTTATGAAGCATAACTGAAATCAATCAAAACCATTCACACATCACAAGCAAACACCCTCTAAAGCATAAAAATTCCCTTTCTATGGTCATATCCAATGCCATAACGGTTAAACATCGCAAGCGAGCAAATAGAGAATTCTGGATTGTACATTCATAATGTGTAAAGAGGCTATGCAATGGATGGTACACACTTTACGAAAACTTTTTACATTATAGCATGACGCCACCATAACAAGGCAACACGTTGATTTATAAAGATAATTAATTTTTTGTATGTTGCATAAGAATCCCGAATATCCTAAGATTTTCTCATTACAAATCTGTTTATCTTGAATCAATCAAAACCATTCGCTTACATATGAAACGTGGGATTGCCGTATAAAGTGAAACTGTACAAGACAGGACTAAAAATGCCTCTAATGAATTGTCTCAAGTTTCAAAGGCTGTTGCAACATTGGGGACTGGCAAAGATGATGATAGTGCCGGCTTTTTCCTTTGCAAGCATAAAAATGAGAGAGGCTCAACGAATGTGAATAAGAACTGAGAGGTGTTTTTGAATATACTCATCACACCACAATGACATTGCATAGAGAGGAACATTGTATGGGGGCACAGGGAACCCATGGGACATTCATTATATGGCACTTTATTTTGGATATTTTATTTTACACGAGGGAAAATAACTTCCATTCAAAACAAAAGAAGCCCAAAAACTGTAACAATGTGTATCATCCTCATTAACACACACTTTACAGCAGCTTTATAGGTATAAATTATAGAGCCATAAATAAATTGATGTATAAGCCCCTGCTCTATCTTAGAGCCAGATCATTATCAGAGCCAAAACAAAATCACACGATAGATCAACAGAAAGTGTTCCAGCTGCAATCAACAAAAGTCAATTTCCCACAAAACCAACCATACCCTATTCCATGCCATAATTCGAAATCAATACCTATCCCTCTCTCAGCTATAAACTCAAGATATTTCCTACGCTCAAATAGAAATTAGGTAGAAAAAAGCACTCTAGATTGGTTTTCGTTGTGAAATTTTGGTTGTAAAAAATGGATATACTGTTCTAAATATCTCAAGAAAGAAGCAAGGAGCTATTTTTCTCAGAATGCCCAAAAGCTGTTTTCAGTAATTCGATTTATTTTTCCACTGGATTATCATCGTTCAAGATACAGTGGCCGCTTATTGACCAAAGCGCTTAAACTACAGCAGCATCTCTAAATGAAACAAAATGCACGCTTCTAAACGCAATGAATGAGAAATAAATTGGCGGAAAGTTTCTGGCAATTCATGCCAATAAAAGGGAAAAATTCCAATGTCGGTGTATGAAGTGACACTTTTACAATTTCCTTTTTTATTTGTTCTGATGATATTTCCCCTTCGCGCAAAACAAGGGGAGTACCTCTAAGAATGCCCAAAAGCTGTTTTCAGTAATTCGATTTATTTTTCCACTGGATTATCATCGTTCAAGATACAGCGGCCGCTTATTGACCAAAGCGCTTAAACTACAGCAGCATCTCTAAATGAAACAAAATGCACGCTTCTAAACGCAATG
>NZ_JBHIQK010000003.1:98640-116689 GCF_042196545.1 Bartonella sp. AC70YNML | reverse complement strand
AAAAGGGAAAAATTCCAATGTCGGTGTATGAAGTGACACTTTTACAATTTCCTTTTTTATTTGTTCTGATGATATTTTCCCTTCGCGCAAAACAAGGGGAGTACCTCTAAGAACGCCCAAAGGCTGTTTTGAGCAATTCGATTTGTTTTCCTACTGGATTATCATCTTCTAAGGTACAGGAGGCCGCAGTTTCCCACCCAGCACGCAAATAGGTTATGCGCGCTTCTAAACGCAATGAATGAGAAACAAATTGGCGAAAAGTTTCTGGCAATTCATGCCAATGATGGGTTTCAAGTTCCAATGTCGGTGTATGAAGAGATACTTTTACAATTTCCTTTTTTATTTGTTCTGATGACATTTCCCCTTCGCGCTCTGCTCGAAGAAGAAGGAGTTGAGAAGCGATTTGCATAAGTCGTGTACTTAAATACATAGCCTCTTTCGCATAGATTGCAGAAACTTCTGTTGAAAGGGAACGTGCCACTAATTTCCCTTCTGAGTCAATGTATGCTGCAGTTTTTTCAATCAGCGCCATTGTTTCTTCATAGAGACGATTAAAAGCATTTTCAAAAGCATTATGCTCAATCATGATAATAGGTTCATCATATGGACGTTTATGTACGCTCACGCTTTTATACTCCAAGTATCAGCACAAAATCATACCCCTTAACGAACAGAGGATTAAAAAGTTTCTTTTATTGCTGTATAGAATGCTTTTTTTTTAAAATTGCTACCTCTTTTAAATCTTTTGCGCAACGCGCTTTTTATACTAAGGTTAACGCGCCAAACAAACACTATAGGAATGTTTTTTATAAACGGATCATTTTCCTTGAAAAGGACCACTGCCAAGATTGCCGTTTTTCACAATAATAAGCGACTCCAAATTGCAAAGCAATACCCGTTATTATTAAGAAGGTATCGGAAAAAACCGTTTCTGTCATCACTGTTTTTACAATTTGTCCAAACATCGCAAAAATGGTTCCCGTTACAAAGACCGGTAAACTATGTTTTCCTAAAATTGCTAAAGGATGTTTTGGAGAGACATAAAACCATTTATTGACATGTGGCAAAGAAAAAATGAGAAAGGTTAATGCAAGAACATGAAGTAAACGTGGCAAGCTTAAAAAGGTTTTATTAAAGTTCATCAACGGGGAAGACCAGCCAAGCCAGCCCAAAATGCCCCACCAGTTTAAGCGAACCCATAACAGCGCCAACAAGAGATACGCTGCCGCACAAACAATCCAAAAAGACTGAAACGCGATTTTTTTTCCTTGTTTAAGCGCTAAAGTACTGGTCAATCCTATGACAAATAAGAATTGCCAAGACAAAGGATTTAAAAACCACTTTCCCTCTAAAGGATAAGAAGGAGGAGCAATTTTATAAAATCCGCAGATAAGATACAGTGTAAAGGAGCCCAAAAGCAGCCATTTTGTCTGTTTACAACTCAAATAAAGGATAAAAGGCGCAAAAAACATCAAAACGATATAAAGAGGAAGAATATTATTATATCCCAACTGGTGCCCAAAGCTTAAGGTACTTAAAAATGCGATAACAGGCTCTTTAAAAAAGAGTCCTACATTGTTCATTGATAAAAGTTTTTCTGTTCGCCATAAGAAAAATGCCCCTAAAAAAAGGCTTAAAGTTACAAAAGTCGTAAAAAGATATGCACCATAGAGCTGCAGAGCTCTGTACCAAAGTTTTCGGATAATAAAAGCAAAGGATTTTTGCTGTAACCGCGCATGAAAGCTTAACCCCAGAGAAACCCCTGAAAGCAAAACAAATATTTCTGCACAATCAGAAAAACCGAAATTTCTATGAGTAAAAGACTCATAAATCGTTCCGGGAATATGGTTAATGAAAATCGTCAATAAGGCTAAAGAACGAAAAACATCAATACGTGTATCTCGATGAGAAGATTGTGTATTATACTCAAGAACACCTTGGTATTTCATCAGTGGACTCCCACACGTTGCAAACCCCTTGAAGTCCCATAAAAATGGTGCTTACCCTTATTGCCAACAAGCATGAACAGGATGAAATTTTAATTTTTAAGTGTCAAGTTTCATTTTAAGCGTTTATTTTTTAAAAGGCAAAAGTTTTTTAAAGGCAAAAGAACGAAAAACATCTATGTGTGTATCACAGCAAAAAGGCAACATATTATGCTTAAAAACACTCTCATTTCTCATAAGCAGGCTTCCACACACCCACAAATCCTTTAAATTACGTGAAAATGGTGGTCACTTTCATCGCAAATAAGCATAATAGAATGAAACTTTAATTTTTAAGCGTTATTTTTTCTAAGAAACAGGGATTTGACATGACACAACAAAAAAATAAACCAATTGATCCACCTCTTTTCCCTCAGTTGATTTTAACACTTGATGTTCGGCGCAACACCCCACAAACATTTTTGCAGCAAATTTTACAAACAAAGTCTTTTGCATGCGTCATCCTTTATGATTCTGAAAAGTTGAAAGATGATAGCTCTTTTTTACAACAACAAGCGCAAATTTACGCAGAAGATATTCAACATCATGACGCAGCCCTTCTCATCGCTGATGACAGCCGCATTGCTGGGCGCATAAAGGCTGATGGATTGCATATAGAGGGAGATGTTAAGGCGCTCGAATACTTTGAAAATCAGAAAAGGGAACAAAAAATCATCGGTTTTGGCAATCTACGCAATCGCCATAGTGCTATGATTGCCGGCGAAGCAGGGGTCGATTACCTGTTCTTTGGCAAATTAGGGGCTGATAAAAAGCCGCACGCTCACCCCCGCAATCTCCAGTTAGCAACATGGTGGGCAGAGATTATGGAAATCCCTGCTGTTGTGCAAGCGGGGAGTGATTTTTCAACCTTTGATGAAGCCTTAAAGACTGGATGTGAATTCATTGCTGTAGAAGAAGTCATTTTTGGGAACGACAACCCCTTAATACTGCTTAAAACAATGCAAGAAAAATGTGAGAAAACCCCCTTGTAATATAGGAGGAGAATTTATAAATAAAGCGTTAATACAAATCAGAACACTCACCACTATATTACTTATATAGAACACACAATAACAGATAAAGAAGATACCTCGAAACTCAATAAAACTGCTTAATAATTCAATCAAATGAGATGAAAAAGCTAGCATCTTTTTTGACATAATATATAGAGAAAAGGATCATAAAAACTTTCTAGTTCAAAATGTTATAAAGACAAAGCATTATGATTGGGGAAAATGGTCATTTTCAATATTGGTACTGAATACCAATAGCTGACGATACAAATATGCAGGGGACATAACAATGCGATATAGCGGAACACTTGAAGATCTTAAAAACATAATTCGCAAAGCTGGATATCAAATCATAGAAACTAAACCTCTATCACATCCATCCCCTGAAGGATATCAGATCAAAACCTACGAAGGAGGCACTACTAATTGGTTTAAAAGCACAGGAAAAATCAACGTTCAAGGCAAAGAAAACATAAAACAAAAGTTAATAGAAGATTTAGCAAAGCATCTAGAAGAAACATCAACGATTCCTTCCTCAAAAACTGCTTCCAATACCTCAAGTAAAAAAATCTTTATCGTTCACGGTCATGATCGTTATTCCTTAAAGGACCTTGAAAATGCTCTTCTCAAGCTTGGTTTGGAGCCATACATTTTACAAAATACGAGTGGTAATGGTGTAACCATCATTCAAACTTTGAAAAAAGAAATTTGTGACAGTTCTATAAGTTTTGGTATTGTACTCCTCACGCATGATGACATGGGTTATGCTATATCTCAAGGTGAAAAAAAAATTCAACCCCGTGCGCGACAAAATGTTATTTTCGAAATGGGCATGTTAGCTGCCGCACTTCCTCTTGAGAGGATTGCTATTCTACAAAAAGAAGGCATTGAAATGCTTTCAGATGTTGGTGGAGTTTACTACCTTTCTTTTAAAGAACAGGTAAACGAAACATTCCCCAAACTTATTAAGCGCTTAGAAGAAGCTGATTTCTCTTTTAATACAAATGCAATTACTCATGCATTAAATTAAATTTGAATAATGCTTATGTTTATTTTTTAAGTGCACGCCCAAAAACACGTAGCACCCCACCACATTCCACAGACACACCCATCCTATAGGCTCAAAGAAACGATTACCCTCACCCTTTTTCAAACAGCAAGCAATTGTGTAAATTTAAATGAAGAGACCGCGTGTGAATTCACTACCGTAGAAGAAATCATTTTAGTCTCTTTGATAAACGCGGGGCTGTTGTCATAATTTTGATGGACTTGCAAAGTTTAAGAGGCAGCCTCTCATTCGATTAAAGAAAAATAGGAAATTCACGTCGGGCATGTACTACAGTTACAATTTCGATTTGATTTGCAGCTACTCGATACAATATAAGGTAATTTGGATGTGCTACAATTTCTCGTAATCCTAATACCTTCTCACTCTGTCTGTATAAATATGGATGTTCAGCCAATGGCAGTACGGATGCTTCCAAAAACCTTTTCATTCGGCGCGCAGCAGATGGATTTTCGCGAGCAATATAAGTAAAAACTGACGCAAATCGTCGCGCGCCGAAGACAACCAAACAACCGGAAGCATCACTTGTCCTGTTCAGCTTCAAGCTGACTGATTATAACTTCCATTTCAGCCATAACCTCATCATGCGGAATAGGAGGATATGGATTTGCAAGACTGCTCGCTACCTTATCGCGCAGCCATGCAGTGTAGCTGCTTTCCTGTTCAACGGTTTCGAACTCTGAAATTAGCGGAGAAAGGATGATCTTTATAACATATGTCCTTTCTATTCCTGAATATTGAAGATGATTACTCTTGGCTATGTTGTCAATACTAGCGAATTGAAAATGTTTAACTTTTAAGCGTCCAAAGTTCTTTTGATCTTAAAACTTAAGGCTTTTTAACCCTCTCAAAAAACACGGGGGCTAATGTCATGATTTTGACAATCATTCCAGAAAGGTTTAAGAGGCAGATAGCCTCTCATAAAAAAACAAATTTTGTAAGTAAAAAACTATTTTTATTGTAAATTTCCTGAAATTACTTTATGAATTAAAAGATGTTTTGGTCGCATACGCAACGACCAAAAGGGAACTGAAAACCCTAGATCCGAGCGTAAAAATAAACCCACTCCTGTGGGTATCCCGGAATTCCGGGAGATTTTGCTATGTCCAGGTGCTTTAAGCACTAAAAGCAAAATGCTGACTCGGATTCAGTGTTTTCAGACTCCCGGAATACTCATGCGAGGGCGCTCGCAACCGGCGGGGAAAAATGCAATCTCAAAATCTTAATATTGATCTTTTTATTGGCAAAAAAATTCGTTTGAGACGAAAAATGCTAAAAATGTCTCAAACAACTTTAGGACACGCTTTAGGTGTCACTTTCCAACAAATTCAAAAATATGAAAACGGCTTAAATCGTGTCAGCGCAGGGCGTTTAATGGAAATTTCTGATATCTTGGATGTTCCAGTTTCCTTTTTCTATGCGGATATCATCACAAAACAACAGCCCCCATACCTTCATGATGAAATCGCATCAAGCACAGAGGAATACCTGCTGCTCAAAAGATTTAGAGTTTTACCAACGGTAAAAAAGAAAGCCTTTTTACAGCTGATCTCTGATGAGAATGCAAGCTAATATCACGCGATAGCATGCGCTATTCATAATCCCCCTTTGTGAATACTTTATTGCTTGAAGGCAAAATATGCCACCTCTCTGTTTTAAGAAACGACACGTTAAGAGACACTATTTTAATTTTTATTGTAAATTTCCTGAAATTACTTTATGAATTAAAAGATGTTTTGGTCGCATACGCAACGACCAAGAGGGTCTTGAAAGCCCGAAAATCTAAACATGAATTTACCCCACTTTGTGGGTATCCCGGAATTCCGGGAGTTTTTGCTATGTCCAGGTGTTTTAAGCACTAAAAGCAAAAAAAGCTGATTAGATTTCAGTACTTTCAAGCTCCCGGAATACTCATGCGAGGGCGCTCGCGACCGGCGGGGGGCTTTAAAATGCAAACCAGAGATCTTGATAACGACATTTTCATTGGCAAAAAAATTCGTTTGAGACGAAAAATGTTGAAGATGTCTCAAAAAACATTAGGTCAGCACTTAGGTGTCACTTTCCAACAAATCCAGAAATATGAAAACGGCTTAAATCGTGTCAGTGCAGGACGATTAAAGAGAATTTCTGATATCTTGGATGTTCCCATTGCCTTTTTTTATGCGGATATCATCACAAAACAACAGCCCCCATATCTTCATGATGAAATCGCATCAAGCACAGAAGAATATCTGCTACTCAAAAGATTTAGAGTTTTACCAACGGTAAAAAAGAAAGCTTTTTTACAGCTGATCTCTGATGAGAATGCAAGCTAATATCACGCGATAGCATGCGCTATTCATAATCCCCCTTTGTGAATACTTTATTGCTTGAAGGCAAAATATGCCACCTCTCTGTTTTAAGAAACGACACGTTAAGAGACACTATTTTAATTTTTATTGTAAATTTCCTGAAATTACTTTATGAATTAAAAGATGTTTTGGTCGCATACGCAACGACCAAGAGGGTCTTGAAAGCCCGAAAATCTAAACATGAATTTACCCCACTTTGTGGGTATCCCGGAATTCCGGGAGTTTTTGCTATGTCCAGGTGTTTTAAGCACTAAAAGCAAAAAAAGCTGATTAGATTTCAGTACTTTCAAGCTCCCGGAATACTCATGCGAGGGCGCTCGCGACCGGCGGGGGGCTTTAAAATGCAAACCAGAGATCTTGATAACGACATTTTCATTGGCAAAAAAATTCGTTTGAGACGAAAAATGTTGAAGATGTCTCAAAAAACATTAGGTCAGCACTTAGGTGTTACTTTCCAACAAATCCAGAAATATGAAAACGGCTTAAATCGTGTCAGCGCAGGGCGCCTAAAGAAAATTTCTGATATCTTGGATGTTCCCATTGCCTTTTTTTATGCGGATATCTTAACAAAACAACAGCCCCCATACCTTCATGATGAAATCGCATCAAGCACAGAAGAATATCTGCTACTCAAAAGATTTAGAGTTCTAACCTCGATAAAACAGAAAGCCATTTTACAGTTACTCGCTGATCGGAATGAGAACTTTTAACATCATGATACAGAGCACTATACTCTCTGTTCTTGGCTTTCTTTCCACACTTCAAAGGACGAAAATCCCTTTCCTATCCGGTTGGTAAACAATCCTGTTTCTCAAGAACTGCTTCTTCTTAGCTTCCCATTTCATATGGTTCGTTTCACAAGATTGTATGGACAAGCCCTCTTTTGAAGATTTACCACATACTCTTATAAAAACACTATATGGTAAATTTTACACCTTACAGCACCACACCTCAAACAATAGCATTTTACAGTACAACAGGATAAGCACTCATGCGTATTTTTCAAAAAGCGCCCCTCAAAAAGCAATGCTTGAAAATTTATTTGGTTGATCTGGAGCAGTATACGCATCATTTTATAAGGATGATGAAGGATGTAATCTTAACATGTAGGTGCAAAAGATCGCCTTTTTATCGCAATCACTAAAAGTAAAAGTTTATTTAAAATAGGCGCTGCAAGAGGCACTACAAGAAGCCTTAAGTTAAGGCTGGAACCATTATTTATTGATGAATTACCGCTTGAGTGAAAACCGATATGTTGTTAATAAAGTTATGGACAGAATTGCTGTTATTTCAATGTAAGAGCTTTGCAAAAAAGAGCAACAATAAGTAAGGGGAATTAAAGATGTTAAAATATTTATTGTTGTCACCAGTTGTGTTGGTGGCTGGTTGCGCATCTGTAGGGAGTTATTCATCAAATTATGTTGATCAAAGTCTTACAAAGCGTCAGGCACAATTAGTCGCTAACAAATTTATTAGCGATATCAAGAGACCTCTACCACCAGCTACAACCACACTTCTTATAAAGAAAAATAATACAGCAGACAACTTTACTCCTGTATTTATCAATCTGTTGCGACAAAATGGATATAATGTGATCTATACAGATCAACCTCAAAAGCAACAAAACATGGGTGTGAATTTGAGGTATAGAATAAGATTAAATAGTAGCACTATAGTGTCTCTTTTTCAGTATAACGTGAACGGAGAACTACGTGCTCATATAATTACTCAGCCCAAATGAACCCGCTATTTTATGTAAACATTCTCTATATTTTACACGTAAAGACTTAAAAGCTCTTGTTAAAGAAAAGAGGTTTGCACCTCAATAAAAACTCTTGTTTTTTAGCCAGAGTGAACAAATTTTTCTGTATTTCATCACGATATGAGAAACAATACGTACGAGAAAATAAGTTATGACTTTAGGTTTAAGTATAAGGGAAAGAAGAGTATTAAAAAATAATGAAAAATCCTCCACACTCTAGTGAATTATTGTGCGAAGATGTAAATGCAAAACTTAGTTTATTTAGTGATTCAAGCAGTTGAATAGTCCGCTGTTTGCAAAAAATGAGTTTTTTAAAAATAAAAGGAAAGACAATGGCAAAAAACACTGTCCAACTGCACTAATAGAAGAACCTTTTAAAATATCATAGTAATAAAAAATGGATAGTTTCCAATGTAATTTATCCACGGTGGTTTATTCAAAAGAAATTTTGTAGAAATAGGATATTTTTAACGTTTTTTGCTTCTCATTTAGTGTACCATAATTCTAGCATACCACAATTCGGAGGTTTTGTGGTTTTCATTGCTAATTGTTATGGTACTATGATGAACGAACAGAGTTTACAACAGCTATTGCAATGCTTTGCGCTTGTGTAAAGAAAATTATGGCTGTTATTGGAGCACTTTAAAAATATCCTCCGTTAAATTTGAAAAAGCCATTGGGCTTTTAAACTTTTAAAATGGATGCTAAATCGTCGTTTTTCTCATAAACAATGGTATGCACATACTTGCCTTTCACTCCTCAAAGGAAAAAAGCTCCTACAGTTGCCGATCTGTAAAAAGTTCAGCGTCTCTTAGGACTAGTTTTCACTGCTTGATCCCTCATGCGGTTCACTTCATAGGGTTTTATGGATAAGCTACCTTGAAGATTTATCACACTCACCCAAAACACTTGATATAGTAAATTTACTACGCCTTATATCACTGTCCTAAACAACAGTGTTTTACGCAAAAACATGATATACAACCTCTCACTTAATAAGTCATTGTAGCAAAGCTGATAAAAAGCCACACTCTCACCCTCGTAATCTCCAATGAGCAAGGTGGTGGACAGAGATCTATGGAAATTTTTGCTGTTGTTCAAATGGGGAGCGATTTTTCAGCCTTTTACAACTTTAATGCGGGAGAGAAAACCGCAATATAAATTTATGTCCTTGAAGATAAGTATTTTTACGCAAGATAATTCTTTGCTCATACTTGATATGATGAAAGAAAAATGTGAAAATTCTGTTCGGTAATGAGGAGAAAACACCATGATCAAGAGAAGCGTTAAGCTGCTTATCTTAGGAATGATTGGGCTTGCAAATTCTGTTGTAAATTCTTCTGGAAATACTGAAGAATTCTCAAGTTTTGAACGTTCTTTCAATACGGTTCAAGATGCGTCAAACACACAAAAACCTTTTCAGCCTTTAAAAGCTGGAGATTATGACCAAGCCTATGACTATTACATCCAAGGTTATTATTTAAAAGCTTTTCGTGAAGCACTCCGACGTGCTGAAAAAAATGATCCTTTTGCACAAACTCTTCTTGCCCGAATTTATATGGAAGGATGCGCTGTTCCTGTTGACGGTGCGCGTGCTGCTTTATGGTTTGAGCGTGCAGCAAAACAGGGGGAACCTCAAGCACAATTACGCTATGGGCTTATGTTGTTTGATGGTCATTTTATGAAACAAAATCAAGATCTTGGTGAACAGTTTATTCGAAAAGCTGTCAATGCAGGCGTCAAGGAAGCCTATTTTTATTATGGACAACTGCTTCTTTATAAAGCCTCACGTGAAAAACAAGCTCTCCCTGGTGTTTCTTCCCAAAGTCGTGAAAATGAAGCAATCGAGCAAGCCTTAAAATGGTACTTAAAAGGTGCTGCTCTTGGGGATGCTGAAGCTGCTGTTTCTGCTGCCAAAATTCTGTCTTTAGGCACATTAAATCGACCAAAGGATGATCATAATGCCCGTAAGCTCATGGAGGTAGCGGCTCAAAACAACCACTTAGAAGCTCAACTTCTTTTAGCGCAATGGCTTGTACAGGGACGTGGAGGAGAAACAGATTTTCACCGCGCTTTTCATTTACTTCAAAGAAATGCCGTCAACATGATTGCGCCAGCACAAATTTCCCTTGCAAGACTTTATCGAGATGGCACAGGAACAAAAGGCGATATAATCATGGCAGCAGCATGGTATATGCTCGCAAAGGAAGCAAAAATGCAAGCCCCTGATCTTGAAATAATGCTCCAAGGCATGGACAAAACACAACTAGAAAAAGCGCACAAAGAAGCAATAAAGCTCCTTCCTGTTTTTTAAAATACTCCTCTCTGCTGCAAAAAGACAAAATTTATAGAAATTCCGGGAGTTTTTGCACTGTCTAGGTGCTCTCAGCACTAAAAGCAAAATGCTGATTTGAGTTCAGTGTTTTTAGACTCCCAGAATACTCATGCGAGGGTGCTCGCACTCGGAGGAGGCTTTAAAATGCGAGCCAAAAATCCTGATAACGACATTTTCATTGGTAAAGAAAACGCACTGGTAACATTTGCTTAAGCAAACAATATCCAATAAGCAAAAGAGCTAGGCTATCCCGAAAATTCCGAAAGCTCTATTTTTTATTTTTTTGCTTGGATGAAAAACACGCCGACTCTTATTAAAAAACTATTTTTTATTGCCAAGCCCCCGAAATTACTTTACATATTAAAAGGTATTTTTGGTCGCATACGCAACGATCAACGGGGATTAAAAACCCTAAGGTCCGATACATAAAAATGAACCCACTTTTTGGGTATCCCGGAATTCCCGGAGTTTTTGCTATGTCCAAGTGCTTTCAGCACTAAAAGCAAAAAGGCTGATTCGGATTCAGTATTTTCAAGCTCCCGGAATACTTATGCGAGGGCGCTCGCACTCGGAGGGGGCTTTAAAATGCGAGCCAAAAATCTTGATAATGACATTTTCATTGGCAAAAAAATTCGTTTGAAACGAAAAATGTTGAAAATGTCTCAAAAAACATTAGGTCAACATTTAGGTGTCACCTTCCAACAAATCCAGAAATATGAAAACGGCTTAAATCGTGTCAGCGCAGGGCGTTTAAAATAAATTGCCGCTATCTCAAATGTTCCACTTCTCTTTTTCTATGCTGATATCTTAACAAAACAACTGCCCCCGTACTCTCATGATGAAATCGCATCAAGTACAAAAGAATACCTGCTGCTCAAAAAATTTAGAGTCCTAACCTCGATAAAACAAAGAGCCATTTTACAATTACTCTCTGATCAAAATGAAAGCTTTTAACATCATAATATAGGGCGCTACACTCTCTGTTCTTAACTTGCCTCCCACCCCTCAAAGGACAGAAGCCCCTTCCCTATCCAGTTGGGAAACAATCCGTCTTCTCAGAACAGAACTCTTTTAGCTTCCCATTTTATGTGGTTCATTTCACAAGATTATCCGGACAAGCTCTCCCTCAAATATTCACCACATACTCTCATAAAAACATCACATGTACAAAATTTGATGCCTTACAAACACCACACCTCAAACGATAGTATTTTACAGAAAACAGAATAAGCATTCATACGTATTAAAAAAAAGATAGCCCTCAAAAAGCAATGCTTGAAAATTTTTTTGGTCGATCTGAAACAGAACCTAACGCATCATTTTATAGATAGAGGACATGATCTTAACATGCAAACGCAAAAAATTGCTTTTTTATCATAATCACTAAAAGCAGCAGTTTATTAAAATATACGCCACCAGAAGCACTTCAAGCAGCCTTTACAGCTGAAACCACTATTCATTGATTAATTAACCTATTGATTAGATACCGATATGTTGTTAATGGCTATAAGTAAAGTTGCTCTTATTTCTGGAAGAGGAGCTTCGCAAATAAAGAGCAACAATAAGTAAGGGGAATTAAAGATGTTAAAATATTTATTGCTGTCACCGGTTGTGTTGGTGGCTGGTTGCGCATCTGTAGGCAATTATTCATCAAATTATGTTGATCAAAGTCTTACAAAGCGTCAGGCACAATTAGTTGCTAACAAATTTATTAGCTATATCAAGAGACCTCTACCACCAGCTACAACCACATTTCTTATAAAGAAAAATAATACAGCAGACAACTTTACTCCTTTATTTATCAATCTGTTGCGACGGAATGGATATAATGTGATCTATACAGATCAACCTCAAAAGCAACAAAACATGGGTGTGAATTTGAGGTATAGAGTAAAATTAAATAGTAGCACTATAGTGTCTCTTTTTCAGTATAGTGTGAACGGAGAACTACGTGCTCATATAAGTACTCAGCCCAAATGAACCCGCTATTTAATGTAAACATTCTCTATATTTTACACGTAAAGACTTAAAAGCTCTTGCGAAAGGCAAAGAGATTTGCATCTCAATAAAAACCCTCATTCTAGCCAGAGTGGATAAATTTTATTATAGATTGTGACAATACAAAATAGTGTAAATTATAGCTTTAAGATTTAAGAAAAGAAGAATACTAAAAATAATGAAAAATGCCCCACACCCTAGCGAATTGTTACGCGAAGATGTAAATGCAAAACTTGGACTATCTGTGATTGAAGCAGCTGAAGAGTTTTCTATATCCCGTGTAGCATTTTCTAGGGTCTTGGTAAAAATCCTTATAACGACATTTTCAGTGGCAAATTCATTGGCAAAAAAATTCGTTTGAGACGAAAAATGCTTAAAATGTCTCAAAAAACATTAGGTCAACATTTAGGTGCCACTTTCCAACAAATCCAGAAATATGAAAACGGATTAAATCGTGTCAGCATAGGGCGTTTAAAATAAATTGCCGCTATCTCAAATGTTCCACTTCTCTTTTTCTATGCTGATATCTTAACAAAACAACTGCCCCCGTACTCTCATGATGAAATCGCATCAAGTACAAAAGAATACCTGCTGCTCAAAAGATTTAGAGTTCTAACCTCGATAAAACAAAGAGCCATTTTACAGCTGCTCTCTGATGAGCAGATACGCTAACATTATGTGATAATGCATTCTGTTCATAAGCATTCATGCGTATTTTACAAAACAGCCCCCCCTAGGCATTTTTTGCTTGGACGAAAAACACGCCGACTCTTATTAAAAAACTATTTTTATTGCTAATCCCCCGAAATTACTTTATGACTTGAAAAGTGTTTTGGTCGCATACGCAACGACCAATAGGGATCTAAAAACCCGAAAACTCAAACATGAATTGACCCCGCTTTGCGGGTATCCCGGAATTCCGGGAGATTTTGCTATGTCCAAGTGCTTTCAGCACTAAAAGCAAAATGCTGATTTGAGTTCAGTGTTTTTAGACTCCCGGAATACTCATGCGAGGGCGCTCGCACTCGGAGGGGGCTTTAAAATGCAAGCCAAAAATCTTAATATTGACATTTTCATTGGCAAAAAGATTCGTTTGAAACGAAAAATGTTGAAGATATCTCAAAAAACATTAGGTCAACATTTAGGTGTCACCTTCCAACAAATCCAGAAATATGAAAACGGCTTAAATCGTGTCAGCGCAGGGCGTTTAAAAGAAATTGCCGATATTCTCAATGTTCCAGTTTCCTTTTTCTATGCGGATATCTTAACAGAACAACAGCCTCCGTACCCTTATGATGAAGTTATATCAAGTACAGAGGAATATCTGCTGCTCAAAAAATTTAGAGTCCTAACCTCGATAAAACAAAGAGCCATTTTACAGCTGATCTCTGATTAAAATGCAAGCTACATCACACGATAGCGCACACCACGCTCTATCCCATGAGGCACTATAATAAACTCCGTATTCACATGCTCTCAATTAAAAATACCTCATGTTTACGGAACTTATATTATTGCCATCAATGATGATATTTTACAATAAAACGGGATAAATTTTCCCAAAATCCCAAAAAATGTTTGTGTAAATTTTTAAAAAGCTTGCGTCTGAGCACTTTTTATGGTCTTGCAAAGAACTGAAAAGCAAAAATACATAAAGGTCCTTTTGTACTTTTTTCTGCAACGCCCATAAGCAAAGACAATGAAGAGCATACAAGGATTATGGAGAGAGCCGCAAGGCTAACAAGGGGGGGTAAACCCGAAAATAAAAAAAGAGCTTGACTGTTAAAGGCAGCAAAGAAAAGTGCCATAAAGACAACAAGAGAGTTCTTTTTGCAAGAATAGAATTGGATAGAAACGATGAAAATTAATGGCAATGAAATTCGTCCTGGTAATGTGATCGAACATCAAGGGAGCTTATGGGTTGCTGTTAAATGTAACGCTGTAAAACCAGGAAAAGGTGGTGCATTTAACCAAGTTGAAATGAAAAATTTGATTGATGGTACAAAACTTAATGAACGATTTCGTGCTGCTGAGACAGTTGAACGCGTGCGCCTTGAACAAAAAGATTTCACCTTTCTTTATCAACAAGGGGATGCTTTGGTCTTTATGGATTCAGAATCTTATGAACAACTTGAACTCCAAAAGGATTTTGTTGGTGAACGTGCCGCTTTTCTCCAAGATGGGATGACTGTCACAGTTGAACTTTATCAAGAAAAGCCTATCGGCATCTCACTTCCTGATCAGGTTGCTGTCACGATTGCTGAAGCCGATCCTGCACTTAAAGGACAAACAGTTACAGCTTCTTATAAACCCGCTATTCTTGAAAATGGGATTCGGATTCTTGTTCCTCCCTTTATGAATGCTGGTGAACGTATCATTGTAGACACCAATGAGTTGATTTATTTGCGTCGTGCAAATGAAAAAGATAAATAAAGGAATAAACAATGGCCCATTCTGCAGTCATGAATGTCATGGTGCAAGCTGCAATGAAAGCAGGACGCTCGTTGGTACGTGATTACGGTGAAGTGCAAAATTTGCAAGTGTCTTTGAAAGGACCTGCAGATTATGTCAGCCAAGCAGATCGCAAAGCGGAAAAAATTATTTTCAATGAACTAAGCAAAGCACGCCCCAAATTTGGTTTTCTGATGGAAGAGTCTGAGGAAATCATTGGCGAAGATTCACAACATCGTTTTATTGTTGATCCTTTAGATGGTACTACAAATTTTCTCCATGGCATTCCTTTTTTTGCTGTTTCCATTGCTTTAGAAAGCCAAGGAAAAATCGTTGCTGGTGTCATTTACAATCCCGTGAGTGATGAACTCTTCACCGCAGAACGTGGGTGTGGTGCTTTTTTTAACGACCGGCGCTGTCGCGTTTCTGCTCGACGCAGACTAGAAGATTGTGTCATTGCCACAGGTATGCCTCATTTTGGTCGACCAGGTCATGGAACCTATCTTATTGAATTACGTAATGTGATGATGGAAGTTGCTGGATTGCGCCGTTTTGGTGCTGCTTCTCTTGATTTAGCTTATGTTGCTTCTGGCCGAACCGATGGCTTTTGGGAAGATAACCTGCAAATTTGGGATATGGCTGCTGGAATACTGATGGTTCGTGAAGCCGGTGGTTTTGTCACTGATAAAGAAGGCGGCAACAATATATTCCGTAAAAAAAATATTATCGCCGGCAATGAACACATTCGCCTAAAATTAGAAAGAGTTCTCAAAAAAGGCATTTAAGCCTTAAAAAAAATCCAACAGATTACCTCAGCCAAGCAGATCGCAAAGCGGAAACAATATTATCAATGAATGAAGCAAAGCACACCCCAAATTTGGTTTTCTGATGGAAGAGTCTGAGGAAATCATTGGAGAAGATTCACAACATCGTTTTATTGTTGATCCTTTAGATGGTACTACAAATTTTCTCCATGGCATTCCTTTTTTTGCTGTTTCCATTGCTTTAGAAAGCCAAGGAAAAATCGTTGCTGGTGTCATTTACAATCCCGTGAGTGATGAACTCTTCACCGCAGAACGTGGGTGTGGTGCTTTTTTTAACGACCGGCGCTGTCGCGTTTCTGCTCGACGCAGACTAGAAGGTTGTGTCATTGCCACAGGCATGCCTCATTTTGGTCGACCAAATCATGGAACCTATCTTATTGAATTACGTAATGTGATGATGGAAGTTGCTGGATTGCGCCGTTTTGGTGCTGCTGCTCTTGATTTAGCTTATGTTGCTTCTGGCAGAACCGATGGCTTTTGGGAAGATAACTTGCAAATTTGGGATATGGCTGCAGGAATATTGATGGTTCGCAAAACCGGTGGTTTTGTCACCGATAAAGAAGGCGGTAGCGATATATTTCGCAAAAAAAATATCATTGCCGGCAATAAACACATTCGCATTAAACTATAAAAAACCCTCAAAAAAGGCATTTAATTCTTACAGTTTTTTTACAAAACCCTTAGAATCTTAAAAAACCACATGAAGAGAGAGTTTTTAATTTTCTTACAGAAAACGATAGAAACTCGCGAATGAGATAGTGACAAAAAACATCACCACGAACAAAAAATGTACTTGCTATAAGCCCCCACAAAAGCAATTATCGCACCTGAGGAAAAAACACAGTCCATTTCCTCCTCAATATATGCTCTTTACAGTGCGCCATCCATTGATCTAAAAATCTTTCCTCTCTCATAAAAGCTGCCGCATATGCTTAAGAGTTTTCACTCTTTTCCACCACTGCATAATAGCAGAGATTTCAGAAAAACCACTGATTTATCCCCCCTTATTCAACCGTTTTACAAATAGTTTATCAACTGCTGACGACATTTATAATAATGAGAATCTTTGTTTTCCAAAATTGCTTTCTGCATTTCACTTGCAAGCTGCTCTTTATCTTTTTCAACAGCCTCTTTCAGCGCCTTTACCTTCTCATCTCCAAAGATAATTTTTAATTTTTCTTTTAACTTTTTTTCCTCAACAAGCTTCTCCCAAAAGATCAACCGGTTATCGCATGTCTCATTTGATGATTTCATCCACTCTTTAACGCCTAATTTGTAAGCTTCTTCAAATGTTGGATTCCCTTCAAAAATGGAAAGATTTTTTGCTCTATTTGTGTCATTCTCTTTACAAGTATTGATTACATCTCTAACTGTGACAGAATGGCAACCATTATCAAAAGCAACATAGCCCTTTTTCACTGTTTTAATAAGCTTCTTATAGTAAATGAAAGTTTCTCTTGCCGCCTTATAATCACTGGAAATATCACACAACAACGACAACACATTCTTTTTACAATATAATAATAAAGTACACTCACCAGACCAAGATTCCGAAAGGTTTAGCATTTTCTCTATCTCTTTGTGTTCTGTACTCATAGATATGTTGTCCCACAAAGTATCTGTAAATTTTTTCTTTTCATCCTCCCCTGTAAAGTTTTTCTTTTGGTGCTGTTTGCATTCAGCTATAATCATATCATCAAGAACATATAACCACCAATGAAGTAATAACATCGTAGGTTGACTCCGTTTTTTGTTCGTAAGAGGATCTACAAACTTTTGCAGAGTTATTCCGTTCTTGCTCATTAATCGCACTGCTTTTAAAAAAAATTTCCTAAAATACGAGGTATCCAAGAGACTACATATTTTTTTGTAATGTTCATCAGTAAGTTTTTTTCCAAGTGCTTGCTTGTACAAGAAACGCACTTTGTGATCCCCTCGAACACAAATATCCTTTACCAATGGAAGCCGATCTCCACTGAATTTCATATCTTCCCTAGGATTTTTTATCCCCAGTGCGTCTCTTTCCCATAACCTTACTCCCTCATCCCATTGTTTCAACCATTCCTGCGATATTTTTTGAGTTTTTTCAAAAAGTCTTTGTTCCCCTTGTACAATAATATATTTATGTTCAGCGCACTCTTGCTCTTTTTGCTCAAGTTGTTCAGTCAATTGAAGACACTTCTGTTTCCCTTGTGCAATAATATCTTTATATCCAACGCACTCTTGCTCTTTTTGCTCAAGTTGTTCAGTCAATTGAAGACACT
>NZ_JBHIQK010000003.1:46629-98540 GCF_042196545.1 Bartonella sp. AC70YNML | reverse complement strand
GCACTCTTGCTCTTTTTGCTCAAGTTGTTCAGTCAATTGAAGACACTTCTGTTCCCCTTGTGCAATAATATCTTTATATCCAACGCACTCTTGCTCTTTTTGCTCAAGTTGTTCAGTCAATTGAAGACACTTCTGTTCCCCTTGTGCAATAATATCTTTATGTCCAGCGCACTCTTGCTCTTTTTGCTCAAGTTGTTTAGTTAAATGCTTGTTCTGATAAATTGCCAATGCAAGCATTAAGCTTCCCCCACAACACACTATCATTGCCAAACCGAACAAAAAATCCACTGAGTATCCCGAATACCACAACTTCCCCATCAATATGATGCAGAAAATCATAACACCGCATCTTACACTCCCATATTTTTTCCCCCATTTCCACATGACCTTAATTGTAGCTATTCTGAAAGCTATTGCCAATTTTATGTCTTCTTCCATTCTTGCTCTCTTTTATTCTCACCAACATTTAACGCAGCTCTTTTATCGATCCCTCGATATTGTATCAATATGTATATATCTGATTTGAAAATAACTACATATTATATTTTAATAAAAATAATACACAAAATATAGATATTTTTATTGGTAAAATAAAACAATTTGTATTTAATTGTATTGCTCTTATGCTTTATGCACTTTAAAGAAAAGCCTTATAATTCTTAAAATGCACTCCCATAATATTGGTTCAAAGTACTCAAATGCCTAACACAGCAAAACATGGCTGCGTGCTCACCTTGTTTTGTAAAATTGATAAAAAGTGTCTCTCTACTCATTTATCGGCTCTTTTTTAGTAAATCGGCATCATCATACACTCTCCTAACCCCTAATGTTACTACAGCCCATAAAACTTGAGACGCTTCATGAAGAGGACTTATTCTTTCTAAAGTGTTTACCTCACGCAATCTTCCCTGTTTGGTATATGCAAGAGACATGGTTTTAACTGATTCAACATAACCAAATTTGAAATACGAAAATCCTATGGTATTCATGATCTCTCATGAAAAACAATGCGTTATCATTATAAATCAACGTGACAGTTCTGTTATGAAGAGAACTCCTTGCTCATCTTAATAGTCCATAGCGATTTAACTGGGTATTATTTTATATTCTGTACACAAATGAAGTATTTTTATAAAAATGCTTCATCTCAGGCAGAAAAAAGAACAGCCCGTTAAAAAAGAAAAACACCTTAAAGCTTGCCTTTCTTTTTTCCATGAGAGTTTCAAATTGATAAGCCTGTCTGAAAAGAGTGCTGTTTATGCCTTTAAAGATACTGCTCTTGTATCAAGATCACTTACTCAGATGAGAATTGCAGTTTAGCCAAATGCGCATAAACATTATTTTTTATAATGAGTTTTGTGTGTTCCTTCTTCCACAAGAGAGCCTTTATCCATCACGAGAATACGATCCGCTTTTAAAATTGTTGCAAAACGATGTGCAATGACCAAGGTTGTACGATTTTGCATCAACCCTTCTAAGGCATCTTGCACCAACTTTTCACTGTTTGCATCTAAAGAAAATGTTGTTTCATAAAGTAGTAATACTTTGATTTATAATAATAATTCATTGTCTTGTATGTTGAATGAGAATCTCGAATACCGTAGGATTCTCTCATTTCAAATCGGTTCCATGGTGAATCAATCAAAACTATGTTTCTTGCACGTACCAAGCGGGGAGAGTCCGCGTGAATAAAAAAACTATTAAGAAAAGATTTAAAATGCCTCTCATGAATTGTCTCAAGTGCTAAGGGCTGTAGCAACATCCACGAGTTGGCAAAGTGTGTGATAGTGCTGGCTTGCTTCTTCATAAGCGTAAATATGCAGGTGCACAATAGCTTTACCGTTATAGCATTCATGGATGCCGTCGCGAAATAAGCTTGGATGCTCTTTGAGAGATATATCTTTAAAATAAGCCTGTGAAACTGTAACAAAACGGCGTTCTGTTTTCCGTGAGGAACAAAATCCCATTAAAAAACGGAATAAACAAAAGTGTGAAGCAATAAGCAATCTCCATTATTTAAAAGATATTGCTCTGAGCTGGCAAAGTGTGTGATGGTGCTGGCTTGCAGTAAGAGGGCTGCATTTCTTAAAATCGCCTATGCAATACCAATGCGTTGTCTTTGCCCTCCAGAAAGCATGGTACTGCGTTCTCCTCCTTGCGTATCAAAGTCGTTTGGTAAAGCTTGAATAAATTCAAGTGCATTGTCCGCTTTAGCGGCAGCAAGAATTTCTTCTTCATGGGTATTTTCAATTCAAAAAAGATGAACTGTTTGCAATCGTTTTATCTGAGATTTTTATACGCTATGAGAAGAGGTGTATGCGTGTATTTCAAAATGATTTTTGAATTTAAAAAACGCAACCACTACGATTTATAAGGGTTTAAGACCTATCTTTTTTTGTTGGATGCGTTTTTGAATTAAATTTAAAGTGCACTCTTTGACAGGATAAAAAAACCATCGTTTGCAATCGTTTTGTTTAAAATTTTTGTACCCCATAAGAAGGAGGCTTTTACATGCCAATATTACCAAAACGATTTTTGAACTTAGAAAGACGACCACCACGGTCTACAAGTGTTTGGGATCCACCTGTCCATGCTGGATGCGTTCTTGGGTCAATATCTAGATTAAGGGTATCACCTTCTTTTCCCCAAGTGGAACGCGTCGTATATTGGGTTCCATCCGTCATTACAACGGTAATTTTGTGATAGTTGGGATGAATATTCGCTTTCATGCGTCAAACCTTTTGCGTTTATAGAATGAAAGAACACTTACTCATTTTTTTAAGTGCGCTTCCTTTGTCTTTTTGATACACTGATTTAAAGTATTTATTTCTATAGCTGAGCACGCATCAAAAAACAAGTGTTCAAGATACATCATTGTATCAAGTGTTATAAATCATTTAATAGAGTGAGCGAAATTTTATAATGTTACATTATCATTCAGAAAAATCTACGAAATCTTCCCATAAAAAATCTTCATTCTCTTCGCTTGCAATTTTTGTTCCTTATCTTTTGCGCTATCGTTGGTTGTTTATCTTTGCCTTTATTGCTTTGTCTGTTGCTGCTCTGATCACATTAGCTTTGCCAGTGGCTATCCGACAAATGTTTGATCATGGGTTTTCTACTTCAAGCCATGGACATATCAATTTTTACTTCGGAATTTTATTTATCTTAGCTTTGTTTCTCGCATTTGCTTCAGCTGGACGTTATTACTGTGTTATCACCTTGGGAGAACGGATTGTTGCCGATTTACGGCGTGATGTGTTTGTTCATATTATGAGACTCTCTCCTGCTTTTTTTGATCGGTCACATTCAGGAGAGATTGTTTCAAGGCTTCTAACCGATACAACACAAATAAAATTAGCCGTTGGTTCGACCGCCTCTACTGCTTTGCGTCAGTTGATTATCGTGATCGGAGCTGTCGTGATGATGGTGATCACCAATGCTAAATTATCTTTGCTGGTTCTGGCTGCTATTCCTATCGTGGCCATTCCCTTGGTGGTCTTTGGACGTAAAGTTCGCTCTCGTACACGTGCCGCGCAAGATCGTCTCGCAGATGCTAATGCTGTCGCTACAGAACAGGTAAGCGCTATTCGAACTGTACAAGCTTTTACCGCTGAAAAACTCGTTACAATACGTTTTTCACAATTGATAGAACGTGCTTTTCAAACAGCACGTGCTTCTGTAATCTTGCGCTCCTTTTTTACGGGGTTTGCAATTTTTTTGGTTTTTAGCAGTGTGGTTGCTGTTTTATGGATTGGATCGCGTGATGTTTTGAATGGAACGATGACAGGAGGGACCTTAGGACAATTTGTCCTTTATGCGGTTTTTGGAGCTTCTACTTTTGCGCAATTATCGGAACTGGGAGCAGAATTAATCCAAGCAGCAGGCGCTGCTGAACGGCTTGCCGAATTGTTACAAGAAAAACCTGCTATTGTAGCTCCTAAAAATGCTTTATCATTAGAGCAACCTGTTCGAGGTGAACTTGTTTTTGATCAGGTTGATTTTACCTATCCCTCTAGACCACAAGAGAAGGTTTTACGCTCACTTTCCTTTTCTATAAAAGCAGGTGAAACGGTTGCTTTTGTTGGGGCTTCCGGAGCAGGAAAAAGCAGCATTTTTTCTTTGATTCTTCGTTTTTATGATCCAATAAGTGGAACAATTCGGTTGGATGGCATGGAAATTAATCGCCTTTCTTTACAAGATTTACGCAGTGCAATTTCCTATGTTCCACAAGATGTCGCCATTTTTGATGGAACATTGCGCGATAATATTATTTTTGGAACTGAAAATACCCATGAAGAGGAAATCCTTGCTGCTGCTAAAGCGGCTAATGCACTTGAATTTATTCAAGCTTTACCAGATGGCTTGGATACGCAAGTAGGAGAACGCGGTACCATGCTTTCTGGGGGGCAAAAACAACGCATTGGTATTGCGCGGGCAATTTTAAGAAATGCACCCCTCTTGCTGCTTGATGAAGCAACATCTGCTTTGGATGCAAACAGTGAAAAGTTGGTGCAAGACGCCTTAGACGGGTTGATGCAAAATCGAACAACATTGGTCATTGCGCACCGTTTGGCAACAATTTTAAAAGCAGATCGTATTCTTGTAATGGATAAAGGCGCTCTTGTGGAAGAAGGAACCCATGCCGAACTTGTGGCAAAAAATGGCGTTTATGCCTATCTCGCAAAACTCCAATTTTCACCTGAGTGAGTGATCTTGATACAAGAGCAGTACTTGGGCAGCAGTACTTGGGCGTGAATACCGCGCTTTACAGGCAGAGGATTATTAATTTAAGGGCTCATGGAAAAAAGAGGGATAAGAATTAAGATGAAAAAGAGGAGCAAGAATTGAGGCAGTTTCTTTTTGAATTACAGGTTGTTCTTTTTTCTGCATAAGGTAGATCATTTTTATAAAAACGCTTCTATGTACAGAATATAAAACGATGCCAAGTTAATCTCTATGATTAAGGTGTATAAAGAACTCTCTTCATAATAAAACCGTCATGTTGTTTATTATAAAGATAATTTATTATTTTTCGTGAGAAATCCTAATACCATAGGATTTTCTTATGCTGAACTCTCATAGTGAATCAAACAAAATCTTTTGCTTGCACATCACAAGTGGGGTTGGTGTGTGGAGTGAAATTGTACAAGAAAGGAGCAAGAGCCTCTCTTGCCCCTTTAAGTTCCAAGAACTGTCACAACATTGGAGCGCTGACAAAAGAATATACGCTGGCAAAGATTAATAATGGTGCTCGCTTGCTTGAGTCCCTTATGCAGCTTACTTGATAGACTCTACCCTAAAAACTTACCCCACTCTTTAAAAAAAATTAATATGAAAAATTTTTCATGCCCTCTATCTCAGCGCTCTAAACAATAGTGTTTACCGAAAATCATGATAAGCTGTAATTTATAAATACGCTTCTCTCATCTGTAAAAGTATCCTTTTATTCTCTTTTAAAAAACGAACATTTTTTGAACATTGTTTGCAGATTCTTATTATTGAAAAAGAGCAAAGATTTTTTTAGCGTTTTTGGGTGTCTCTATAATTTTTGTGTGAGCGCGTATGAGCAACAGCTTTTGTAATAAACCCGCTTTTGGCAAAATTGTAAAATTTTATCAAATTTATTGTTTGTAAATATCACCACGACCACTGTTCTTCTCTTGCAGACACAACAACCTCAAAACACTTTCTCTTTGCTCACAAATCGTCTCTCCAACTCTCTCTTCCAGTCATAGCCTATAAAAGTAAGGATAGAGTGCTTTGATTGGACACCATCTTCTCATCCCCAAGACCCACAATCCCATCATTTATATTTACAGCCCTCATTTATAGCGCCTCCTGTTGTGCTTTAAGAAGGCATTTTAACGATGATAGGAACGTGTACAAAAGTATCTAGAGCAATATTTTTTAAATAATGGAGATTGCTTATTGCTTCACATTTTTGTTTATTCCGTTTTTTAATGGGATTTTGTTCCTCATGGAAAACAGAACGCCCTTTTGTTACAGTTTCATGGGCTTGTTTTAAAGATATATCTCTCAAAGAGTACCCAAGTCCATTTCGCGACGGTGTCCATGAATGCTATAACGGTAAAGCTATTGAGCACCTTCATCTTTACGTTTGTGAAGAAGAAAGACGGCACCATCACACTCTTTGGCTAGCTCAGAGCAATATCTTTTAAATAATGGAGATTGCTTATTGCCTCACATTTTTGTTTATTCCGTTTTTTAATGGGATTTTGTTCCTCATGGAAAACAGAACGCCCTTTTGTTGCAGTTTCATGGGCTTGTTTTAAAGATATATCTCTCAAAGAGCACCCAAGTCCATTTCGCGACGGCGTCCATGAATGCTATAACGGTAAAGCTATTGAGCACCTTCATCTTTACGTTTGTGAAGAAGCAAGACGGCACCATCACACTCTTTTCTAGCTCGTGGATGTTGCGACAGCCTTTGGCACTAGAGAGGGTTCATGAGAGGGATTTTAAATCTTTTCTTCTATATTTTTACCCACACGCTAGCCCCGCTTGTGATGTGCAAGGGAATGGTTTTGATTGATCCAAGAAAACAGATTTGAAATGAGAAAATCTTACGTTATTCGGGCGACTAATTCAATATAAATAATGCTAAATTATCATTATAAGTCAATGTATTGTGCAAATATGATATATCTTTAGGGTCTTTATGTTTTAAAGCTTGCATGAAATCATAATTTTTTTGTATAGCGAGCCAAGTGTGTGCAAAATACACACCCCTAACCATTTCAAATCATTCAGCTGTTTCAGTAACAGATAAGCCAAGTTCTACAATTATATCTTCAATCACAAATTCATCGAAGTGCAGCGGATTTTCATCATTTTTTAGCGCTCCCTCTTCAGTGATCCTCTAGATAATTAACTCATTCAGCATCTATACCAGCAAAGCGAAATATTATGTGCTAATTTTTCTTTACATTCATTAACCAAGAACCCTCAAAATGACCTTTTAGCGGATAGAGCCAAAAGGATGAGTCATTCAAAAATCATTTGGTGATATAACTATATCAAGAGCACCGAGAATATGTCTTAGTTTCTAAGTATAGGCGATTTTCCCTCTTTTATTGTATCAGTCTTGTCGAAGACTTTAAGTCTTTTATGTTTAAATCAAAAAATCATAATTGGATTATATTGCATAAAGATGCTTTTTTTTATTTTTCCATTTAACATACGATAAGGTATCTTTTAGGCCTCATAAGAAGCTTTTCCCTTATATCATGATTTCAGAGCTGCGTGAGAGGGATAAAAGATGATGTGGCTTAATAAGAGAGTTTGTTCATAAGCCGTTTGGGTGTCTTAATCAAGGATGCCGTTAGGCGCCTCTGTAAGGTTTTCCTTGAGCTTGAGGAACCAAGGCTTGTTAGTCCCTTCGTTAAAAGCGGGTCTGATGTCATGATTTTGGAGAGCAATTATGAAGAATTTGAGAGGCTGTCGGCCTCTTATTTTGGATTAAGTTATGTATAAACGAAGGGCGCTTTTTTATTCAGGGAGAATAAGAACATATCCAGAAGGGGCTAAACGGAATAAGAGAGCGTCGTAACCCCACGCAGCAGACATGCATACAACAGAAAAAACGCCTTCACCAATTGTTAACATCAATGCGGACGATATAGCGGCTTCATCTGTGGCTTCGCGGCATTCTATAAGATATCCGAAAAAAAATAAAAAGCACGCTAATCCACTCGCACCTGCAAAGAAGCTTAATACGGCATGAACCGGTCCACGAAGACGGAACAGGATAAGAAAAATTATGAAAGTAAATACTGTAAAGATCCCTTCGAATACCCCACGCACCATATTGCACAATTTTCGCATCATAATTGCAGAAAAACTCTGTTCTGCGTATCGATTTTTTCTTTTGATGCTTGTATTCTTAGAAGATATACCGTCCACAACTCCCCCCCGTTTTAAAGCAAAAACGCTATAAATTTAATCGCTTATAATTATATCATCACAAAAGACAAGAAAAATTTATTCATTTTAACGAAAAAATAGGTGTTTTATTGAGGAGCAAATCTATTTTCTTTTGCAAAAGTTATTCAATCCGTTCGTCAATAGAAAGTCTACCCCCATTGAACAGGAAACTATCCTGATGCACAAAAATTTCATAAGCTGTATGTCTAATCAATTCAGAAATCGTAATTCTTCAATCTATCAGCTTATCCACTTTTGCAACTACACTCAAATGGATTCTGCTGATGATAAGTAATGATAACATGAAAAAACACCACACTATCAAACTCTTCAATACAGTATTTGCTTTATGATTTTCACTCAAAAAGCAAGTGCCCACTTCATGAATGACACCATACTAAAGTGCTGTGCATTCACAAATTTCCTAGCATTATCTCCCCTTCTCGAAATTGCACCTCTCCCGCAATCTTATCTCTCAGGTAGCACCCATTAAGACTTTTAAAATATCCAAGGAAACAATTTTCTGAGAAGCTTTCAAGCCTAAAACGCCCCCGCCATTTTATCTATGGTGAGGGCACCCCAAATCACGCAGAAACATGAAAAATCTCTCCGCATTTAAAAACAGAGCTTGTGCTTCAATTGCACGCTTTTTCCTGTTCTTTGGTCCATTGTCCTAAAGCCGCAAGATGATTCATCCGAGCCCGATGACGAAAGGCTTTCTGTGCAACAGCAATATTTTCATCTTTTCCAGCCCATGCTTTTAAGGCAGCTGCTTGCAATGCGCGTCCATAGGAAAAGGTCAATTTCCAAGGCAATGAGCCTAAAGAATTCATGGCAGATAAATGCGCTGTTGCTTCCTGATCAGACTGTCCTCCAGAAAGAAAAGCAATTCCTGGAACAGCAGCAGGAACCGTTTGTTTAAGCACCTGGACGGTTTTTTCAGCAACTTCTTCAACACTAGCCTTGCGTGCATCCTTGCCATCAATCACCATATTGGGCTTTAAAATCATCCCCTCCAAAAGAATACGGGCTTCAAACAATTCTTTAAAGACAGCCTGTAAAACAGCGCGTGTCACCTCAAAGCAACGCGTAATGGAATGCCCACACGACGGTCCATCCATTAACACTTCCGGTTCAACAATTGGCACAATATTCAACTCCTGACACAAAGCAGCATAGCGTGCAAGAGCTTGTGCATTTTGTCTTATGGCGCCTCTTGTTGGCAAAGTGTGTTCATCAATAGCAATTACCGCACGCCATTTAGCAAAACGTGCTCCCAAAGCATAATAATCTTTTAGCCGCTCACGAAGACCATCCAACCCTTCGGTAATTGTCTCTTGGGGAAAAGCAGCCAATGGTTTGGCTCCCGTATCAACTTTAATGCCTGGTAAAGCGCCTGAATCCCGAATAAGATCCGTCAACATTTGTCCAGTTGATGCTTTTTGCCGAATGGTTTCATCAAATAAAATGACTCCAGAAATGGCATTTTCCATAGCTTCTTTTGCGCTAAAAAGCATTTCACGATAAGCACGGCGACTATCTTCATGAGATTCAACACCAATACTTTCAAAACGCTTGCCAATGGTTGCCGTACTTTCATCTGCTGCTAAAATACCTTTACCTGTATACACCAAAGAAAGTGCAATATCTTCAAGCCGTTCGTTCATAAAAAAAATCCTCTTTATTTTGTCTTTAAATTTTCCAAAAGTGCGCACCACGCGCGATATACTCTACACAACAACACACAGTTCTTTTTTTAGCTGCACTTTAAATAGACATTTAAGCTTGCATAAGGGCAAAAATGCCAGGTAAAATCTTACCTTCCATCCATTCCAAAAAAGCTCCTCCAGCAGTCGAGAGATAAGTAAAATCATTGGCAACACCAGCATGATTAAGGGCGAAAACCGTATCGCCTCCTCCCGCAATTGAAACCAGTTTCCCTTTTTGACTACGTTCTGCTGCATAGCGTGCCACGGCAATTGTTCCCTTATCAAAGGGAGGCATCTCAAAAACACCAAGGGGTCCATTCCACACAAGGGTAGCAGCTTCATCAATTGCAGCATTGATATGCGCAATAGAACGTGCACCAACATCCATAATCATGCCATCTTGTGGAATATCTTCAATGTCATAGAGACGATGTGGTGCATCTTTTTCAAAGCGAAATCCAACGACAGCATCCTGAGGGAGCAGAAGCTTACATTGACACTCTTGCGCTTTTTTAATGATTTTTTTAATTGTTTCCATCAATGCATGTTCACACAGTGATTTCCCTACATGGATACCTTGCGCCGCTAAAAAACTGTTGGCCATGCCCCCACCAATAACCAAAGAGTCGACTTTTTCCACCAAATGATTGAGCACAAAAAGCTTACTAGAAACCTTGGCACCTCCCACAAGGGCAATTACAGGACGTGTTGGATTGCCCAATCCTTTTTCTAATGCCTGCAATTCACCTTGCAAAGAACGCCCCGCATAAGAAGGCAACAAATGCGTTATGCCCTCTACCGAAGCATGGGCACGATGAGAAACTGAAAAAGCATCATTAACATAGAGATCGCCATTATGAGCCAAAGCTTCTGCAAAAGAACAATCATTTTTTTCTTCCCCTGAATGAAAACGAACATTTTCAAGCAGTAAAACACTCCCATTTTGTAATGACTCAACTGCAACCTGCACCGCCGAACCGATACAGTCAGGAGCAAAAGCAACCGGCTGATTAATGATCTTTTCCAATACTTGTACAACAGGACGGAGTGAAAACTCTTGTTCTACCTTTCCTTTGGGGCGACCACAATGAGAAAGCAGAATAAGTTTAGCACCACGCTTTTGTAACTCAACGAGTGTTTCTTTATGTCGTACAAGACGTGTCTCGTCACAAACTTTGCCCAGTGCCATAGGAACATTAAAATCCACGCGCACAAGAACACGTTTGCCCAAAACATCAACATCATCAAGTGTACGAAACCCCATCACTGCTTCCTCTTCACTTTCCATTGTTTCAAATAAAAACGCATCCAACAACCCTGCCCACTTTTCTTTCCAATTATCCCCTCTTTGCTTTTACAAGAGATCCACAACATCCTATCTCTCACCCTGTGCTTAAAAATCCAAAGCTTTTATCGTCAAATGTACAAAAGCCCACCATTGCTATTAATCTTCATATTCCATTGTGGCAAACAAATGCATTGGCTCAACTTGATCTCTATTAAAGCTTCCTTTTACTTCTAGGCAAAAGAATTTACATCTCCTTTTTTATGACGTTTTCTCAAAGGGTATCTCGTTCAGATCTTGCTTTTTCAAAGTTTATTCTTTTATTCAGCTTTTAAAAGCACGTATTGACCCAGTATTAAAACAAAACACATCATCAATGTTTCAATAGCTCTTCTCTCTAGCGCATGAGAACAACAGCCTCTATCTGTTTTTCTCAAAATTGCACAAAAATGAGACTTTTTCCTATAAAAAGAGGACCCTGAGGTCCTCTTATATTGTCTTAGCAAAAGCCACAGCCGTATCACTCATACGGTTAGAAAAGCCCCATTCATTATCATACCAAACCAAAACACGACAGAGCTGACCATCAATTACTTTGGTTTGATCATTGTGGAAAATCGCTGAATAAGGATTATGATTAAAATCACAACTCACGAGTTTCTCTTCTGTCGTGTCTAAAATTCCCTTCAAAGAACCTTGTGCAGCAGCAGCAATAGCTGTATTAATTTCTTCGATTGTTGTGGAACGCTTAGCAATAAATGTCAAATCAACCACAGAAACATTAGGGGTTGGAACACGAATCGATACACCATCAAGCAATCCCTTTAATTCTGGCAAAACCAATCCCACAGCTTTTGCCGCTCCTGTTGAGGTAGGAATCATAGAAAGAGCTGCCGCACGTGCACGATAAAGGTCCCGATGCATTGTATCCAACACAGGTTGATCACCCGTATAAGAATGGATTGTTGTCATGAAACCCTTTTCAATGCCCACCGTGTTGTGTAAAACTTGTGCAACAGGCGCCAAACAATTGGTTGTACAAGAAGCATTTGAAACAACGCGATGCTCGCTGCTTAAAGATTGATGATTAACCCCATAGACAACCGTAAGATCTGCTCCTTCAGAAGGCGCAGAAACAAGAACACGCTTTGCCCCCGCCTCCAAATGAGCACTTGCTTTATCACGCGCCGTAAAAATGCCCGTACATTCCAAAGCAATATCGATATCCAAATCTTTCCAAGGCAATTGAGCAGGATCACGCTCTGCGCATACCTTTATTAAACCACCTCCCACATCAATAGCATCCCCCACCACCTCAACAGTTCCAGGGAAGCGCCCATGAACTGAATCATAGCGCAACAAATGGGCATTTGTTTCCACAGATCCTAAATCATTAATTGCAACCACTTTAATATCTTGTCGTCCACTTTCTACAAGCGCACGTAAAATATTGCGTCCAATACGACCAAACCCATTAATTGCAACACGAACCGTCATTTCACATGTTTCCTCATCAATTTTTAAAAGCACACCATTTAAAACACAATAAATAGGTATTTCATCAATCCCAAATCATTAATTCCTATAACGTCAATATCTTGATTAATCACTTACTTATCCACAATAATGCACAAGATCATCCACAACACTGTACAGTATAGACGCCCTACGACCAAACCAACTCATGACAACACAAGTTGTCATTTTGTCTTTTCCTCTTTGATCTTTCCAAGCTCTTTTTCTGCGGTCGCAACGACATTTTCCCAAGTAATACCAAAATGCGCATAAAGGGTATCAATTGTTCCACTTGCCCCAAAGCCCTCCATACCAATAAACACACCATCACAGCCAATAAAACGGTCCCATCCTTGGGAGACAGCAGCTTCAATAGCAATTTTAATCGGTGCCTCTCCAATGAGAGCACGCTGATAGGAGAGAGATTGTTGAGAAAAAAGTTCAAAACAAGGAACAGAAATCACACGCGTTGGGATATTTTTTTCTTCTAAAATCGCATGTGCTTGTACCGCAATTTGCAATTCTGAACCGGAAGCAAATAAAGTCACTTGCGCTTCATCACTGGCCGTTAATAATTCATAAGCACCAAGCATACAAAGATTTTCTTCTTCATACTCTTGACGCAAAAGCGGTAGATTTTGTCGACTCAAAGCCAAGGTAGAAGGTGTTCCGCGTGCTTTCAAAGCCAATTGCCAACATTCGACTGTTTCCATGGCATCAGCAGGGCGAAATACAAGATGATTAGGCATGGAACGCAGGCAAGCCAAATGCTCCACAGGTTGATGGGTAGGACCATCCTCACCAAGACCAATAGAATCATGGGTCATGACATAAACCACCCGCAACCCCATAAGAGAAGACAAACGCATAGCGGGACGCATATAGTCAGAAAAGCATAAAAATGTTCCCCCATAAGGAATAAAGCCCCCATGAAGAGCAAGCCCATTCATTATAGCGCCCATTGCGTGTTCGCGAATTCCATAATGCAGATAGCGCCCTGAAAAATCATCTGCAGAGATACTTTTCATTTGGCTGCTTTTTGTGTTATTGGACCCTGTTAGGTCGGCAGAACCACCAATGGTTTCCGTAATGACTTCATTGATCACTTCAAGAGCCATTTCCGAAGCTTTACGCGTAGCAACAACGGGGCGCTCTTCAACCAATTTCTGTTTATAAGCATCGATAGCGCCATCAAATCCGCCCACGAGATCGCCCCGCATCAATCTTTCAAACTCCACACGCTCTGAAACAGGAAGATCAGCAAATTTTTCTTCCCATTTTTGACGTTTTTTAGCAGCATTGAGACTAGCCAAGCGCCAATTATCGAGAATATCGGCTGGAATAACGAAAGGCTCAGCATCCCACCCTAAAGCGATACGGGTTTCAGTGATTTCTCGTGCACCCAAAGGGGCACCATGAACTTTATTGGTACCCGCTTTATTGGGTGCTCCAAAACCAATTGTTGTTTTACAAGCGATCAAAGTTGGTTTATCGGAATTTTGTGCCGCCTCAATAGCCCGCGCAATTGCTGCTTGATCATGCCCATTGACTTTATGTGTCTCCCAACCAGATGCCTTAAAACGCGCAATCTGATCTGTACTGTCAGCAAGGGAAATCTCTCCATCGATAGAAATATTATTATCGTCCCACAACACAATAAGCTTATTGAGTTTCAAATGACCGGCAAGGGAAAGTGCTTCTTGAGATATCCCTTCCATAAGGCATCCATCGCCTACCAACGCATAAGTGTAATGGTTGATAAGATCACCAAAACGGGCATTTTGCAAACGCTCTCCAAGAGCCATCCCCACGGCATTAGCCAATCCTTGTCCGAGAGGACCAGTCGTTGTTTCGATTCCCGCCACATGCCCATATTCTGGATGCCCAGCAAGCTTTGCTCCTAATTGGCGAAAATTTTTGAGATCTTCAATGCCAATATCTTCATAACCAGAAAGATACAAGAGAGCATAAAGCAACATAGACCCATGTCCTGCTGATAACACAAAACGATCACGGTTAGGCCAGCGAGGTTTTTTGGGGTCATGAGCAAGAAATTTTGTATAAAGAACCGTAGCAATATCGGCTGCTCCCATTGGCAAACCCGGATGACCAGAATTTGCTTTTTCAATCGCATCAATAGCAAGAAAACGGATAGCATTGGCCATCTGATTCTGTTGGTGGGTGTTTGTCATGAATAATCGACCATTTCGTTAAATACGTTATTCTGTTGCTTTTTCCGTATTCTCTTAAAGTTCTCAAGAAATACTATTTTCTAATCCTTAGCGTGAGACTTTTTGCCACCACTTCAATAATATTAATAACATTCCCCTCACGCGTTCTGTATATCCATGTCATTTATGCCAATACGCGCAAAAAATCCAGCTTTTAATTTATATCTATCCCCTGCTTTGCTTGCTAAAATATCCTACATACTTAAAAATAAAATGCACACAACACAAGAGTGAAAGTGATTCGTTTTTGCATAACACATTGATAAAGGATACAATTACCCAAAGGATAAAGGCAATGAACCAAGAGACTACAGTTCTACAAGATGCTTTAGAGCACCTAGAAAAGGCACTTAGAACTTTAGAGATCACCATAATAAACCGCAATGCCGTTATTGATAAAAATAACGAATGGGAAGAAGAAATCCAACGAATGAATGCTGACCGCAGCCATCTTGCCCAAGCGCTTGACAAAGCTGAAGCCCAAATTGAACGCTTAGAGTCCGTAAACAAAGAAGTTTCCAAACGTCTTATTAAAGCAATGGAAACAATTCGTGTTGTCATTGATAGATAAAGGTTTGAATGTATGGAAACTGTTTCCGTTACCATTGATGGTAAAATTTATCGCATGGCTTGTGACAAAGGACAAGAACGTCGTCTTATTGCGCTTGCTGCTCAATTAGATCAATATATCACACATTTAAAGAACAATTTTGGTGAAATTGGCGACCATCGTTTATCGGTTATGGCTGGCATAATGATTATTGATGAAATGGAAGAAATAAAACGAGAAAATAAAAAATTACAAGAAGACTACAATACTCTTTTACGACTCCACAACGAAAGAGACCGCACCATGGGGAAAATTATGCGTGACACCACACAACGCATTGAAAATCTCACCAACCAATTGCTCAAAGATGATCAAAACTGCACAAACATTCAAGAACAAGAACAGGAAGATTTCTAAAAAGTACATCAGCGCGTAATAAACCAAGATTTGACTTGCCTCTCACACCTTACAGAACAAAAATCCTAAAACCCACACCAGTGTGTAAACAGTCTGGTTTTTTATAGGAAGGATTCCAGCTACTCACGACTTATGGGATTAACTTAAACCTCAACAAGAAAGCCCTACCCTGAATATTTCACCTCCGCACAAACACTTCCTATATCAAGGAGGCTACCTTATATCACCACATTTCAAATGAGATGTCTTTTAAAAGCGCAATAAGATAACAAAACCAACATCATTGTAAAAAAAATCATATAAATGACAACAACAACAAACAAATAAAGCACCCTTCGAAAAAAAGAGCTATATTCATGTTCCCTATGAATGCATGCCAAAAAATTCTTTCCCCTAGATAATACAATATATATTAAAAAATAACCTTATCTATTATACCGTAAAACACCGCTATTTGATAATATAAGCACCATAGAGTCTTTGCGCCTGAAATGTCCATCCGATGAAACCCACCGAAAAGAACCGTATCATTTATAAACCAGCGTGAATTAAGTATTTTCATCCTTTAGAGCAGGAAAAAAGTCAAACCCAAAGAGTATGTTAATCTCATACAACCTCAAACATCATAAACAACAATAGCTCTTGAAACCATCCTCTACCGACATCTTTATCCTTATAACAAATAATCCATATTTCTCTCCCCACCCCTCAAAATCTCCAAGCTTAATAAAAGAAAGAGCAAGTCGGCATCATCATTATAGTCAGCCCTCAATATTGCAACAGCCCCCTTGGCTCTTGAAACGCTTCATAAGAAGTATGCCTTTCTTGTACAATTTTTACCCACATGTCCCACCCACTTATGACGTACAAGCAAAGAGTTATGATTAACAAAACATAAATAAATTTAAGATAATCTTACGGTATTCGGGGTTCTAATTCAAGTTTAATAACGATAAATTATCATTATAAATCAATATGTTGCAAATGCCCCGACAAAGAATATTTAAAAACACATTCACCCATCACTTTTTCTTATAACATACCAGTACGATTTTTTAGGTACATAATTTTAACTTTATTCAATTCTGTTTGCAAAAGTTTAAAATGAGAACAATTTCAAGGCTCTCATCCAAAAAGAAAAAGAATAAATTCTCATTATCAATGAACATCTCGCTCGTATAAACATCAATAAAGCAATTCCCAATATGCCTCAATGAAATAAAAAGGGGGCTCCCATTAAATGCCCTACCGTAAAAGCAGCTTCCTCAGAACTAAAACAAAATCAAAAGACAATATCACCGGATCTGCTCCCATCACCAAACTGGACGACCTAACGCAATATCTTGCTATCTTACGATAGGAGATAAAAGAATAATGAGTCTATGGAGGCATTCACAAAAGACGAACAGCCGTTGTTTTTAAAGCCTGTTCAAAGGCGCATGAAAAAACACCATGCGTAAACGGCTCAAATCCCTTTCGTTCCATCTTGAGAGACAGAAGCAATACGCAAGAGATTTGTCGCACCAGGCGTTCCAAGGGGAACACCAGCTGTCACAAGGAAGCGATCTCCCCCTTTGCAAAAACCTTCCTGAAATGCAATGGCTGCTGCACGATCAACCATATCCTCTAAACTCCGTGCATCTTGCGTGACCACACAATGAAGCCCCCAAACGAGAGCCAAACGCCGTGTTGTTTCCACAATGGGAGATAAAGCAATAATCGGTCTATTAGGGCGTTCACGAGAGGCGCGCACCCCCGTTGTTCCTGAAGCCGTATAAGCAACGATAGCGGATAGCGCAAGTGTTTCAGCAATCTGACGCGCAGCAAGAGAAATCGCATCCGTTCCTGTTGATTCTGGTGCTGGATGTTGTGCTCCAACCTGAGCGGCATAAGTGTGATCCTGTTCGATTTGCCGCGCGATTCGGTCCATCATAAGCACAGCTTCTTCAGGATAACGACCAGAAGCAGATTCAGCCGACAACATCACCGCATCTGTTCCTGCATAAACTGCTGTAGCAACATCCGACACTTCTGCGCGTGTCGGAACAGGAGATGTGATCATTGATTCGAGCATTTGTGTTGCCACCACAACAGGCTTTCCTGCTAAACGACAAGCTTTTATGAGCTCCATCTGAAGTGCAGGAACCTTTTCCAAAGGCATTTCCACTCCGAGATCACCCCGTGCAATCATAATGCCATCAGATACCTCAATAATTTTCTCTATATGCTCCAAGGCTTGAGGCTTTTCGATTTTAGCCATCAAAGACACCTTGCTTTTCGTCAACTGACGCACCGCCATAATATCTTCTGGACGTTGAATAAAAGAAAGAGCAACCCAATCAACAGGCTGCTGTAAAAGAGCCTGAAGATCCCCCTTATCTTTTGACGTCATCGCATCAAAAGGCAAAATTGTATCGGGAAAACTGACACCTTTTCGATCAGAAATACGGGCTCCAGCAACCACGCGACACTGTATAGAATGACCATCACAAACTTGCGCACGCAGTTCCACCCTTCCATCATCAATCAACAACCGATTTCCTGGTTTAACAGCTGAAAATACATCCTCATGAGGGAAAAAAACACGCTGTGCATCACCAAGAACATCGCGATTATCTAACGTAAAGCTTTGCCCAACACGCAAATCTTCTTGCCCCTTAGCAAAACGCCCCACACGCAGTTTTGGCCCCTGAAGATCCACTAAAATACCAATGGGGCGTCGAACTGTTTTTTCAACTTCTCGTATAGACTTGACCAAATCACCCAGCATATCACGATCAGTATGGCTCATATTAAGACGAAAAACGTCTGCCCCTGCCCTAAAAAGCTTTTCAATCATCAAACGAGAAAAAGAAGAAGGACCAAGAGTGGCAATAATTTTTACTTTACGTGCACGTTTCACGGTGGAGAATTTCCTGAAAGAGAAGGTATAACTGAATTGTTTAGCAAAGACTCATCCGTCAACTGTACCATCCAACTGGTTTGATTTCCGGTATCGATTTCTTTAAATTCAGCCTTTTGATATCCTCGAGGGAAACAATCATGAACCCCTTGAATGGTAAACTGGCTATCTTGCACACACATGGTCACAGAGCCTGCCCAGTTCCCTTTTTTTTGTGCCCCTTCCGCATAAAAATAATAAAACCGTGAAGCAAGAGGCCCCTCAATTAAAGTTTTACACTCCGTCACTGGTACAGTCCACCAGCCTTCGCTCACCCACCCTGAAAATGTACGATATCCAAGAGCAACCCCTACAGACTGCTGAGTTGTATTACAAACCCTAAAGTCAGCTTTTGCAAAAACAACAAGGGGAAACAAGAGCAAAAGGCTCAAGAGAAAAACTTTTAATCCTTTCTGAAGCACCCAATATCGTTTTTTTAAAATCACAAAACTTCCTCTATAATGCCAAATTCTCAAAACAAATTACACATTTCTTTATTTTAAAAGCTTTTCAAATCTAAAACGTATATTTTTCTTTTTATAGCCCTTTTATCAATGCATATATTTTAAAAATTTTACAAAATATTTAAAGTCAATTTGTAAAAAAACTGTGTAGCTTGACTTACTTTTTATTTTCAAGCTTTTTTAACCTAAATTCGTCGTCGAAAAACAACTTAAAATATATAACTTGGAGAAAAATACAATGAACGATACAGTAACCGATCAAACACACGCTATATCCGTAAACCAATTACGCTCTTTTATCGAACGTATTGAAAGACTAGAAGAAGAGAAAAAAACCATTTCTGATGATATTAAAGACGTTTACACTGAACTTAAAGGCTCTGGTTTTGATAGTAAAGCTGTTCGAAGCATTATACGATTGCGTAAAAAAGAAGAACATGAAAGAATGGAAGAAGAAGCAATCATTGAGCTATATAAAAATGCGCTTGGTATGAATTAACACCATTGAGAACATTGGAAATTTTCCTAAGAAAAGAAAATATAAAAAACAAATGAATGTATAAAAATTTCACCCAAACAATAAGCAGTTTGTGTAACTTGTAACGAGACTATCGGTCACAGAATACACAATATTTGTAACAGCCCTCACATTTAAAAGGATTTATACAGAGAATTTTTATTCTTATTCTTCAATCATTTTTATCCACATAACCCCTCACTTGTATGCCAACCTATGCCAACCCAGTTTGTGATGTGCAAGAGAGGTGTTTTTATGATTAAACATCTAGAGATTTGAAATGAGAAAGTCTTCCGATATTGAGTACTCTCTTCCTTCAAATTGAAAAAATGAATTATGATGATAAATCAATTTATTATCTACGAAAAGAAACATATGAAAGCGGTCAGCAGTTGAAATCCGCTAAACGAGAGTCTGAACCGTTTACAAAAGAAGAGGTGGTTAAGGATCTTCGTCTTTTAGGATAGGGAAAAGTGCAGCATATTTACACATTTGATAAAAAGACCCTTAACAAAACTTTATTCAAATCTATTAAAGGACTCATACAGATCATTGATTCGAGAGGTTAGAATGTGATCTCTCCATTTTCCAGAAATCATCAAATAGTCTTTAGCATAGCCTTCTTTTTCAAAATGAAGGCGTTTTAATAAACGTTCGCTTTTTATGTTCTCAGGTCTATAATTTGCCATCACTCTATGCAGATGATAAATATGAAAGATATGCCGTATTAGAGCCGATAAACTCTCAAACATGAGACCTTTTCCTTGTTGTTTTTCATCAAGAGAAAAACCAAGATGACAGGCTTGAAAAACACCCCGAACCACATTTGTAAAATTCACAACACCAATAATTGTGTTTTCATTTTTTAATCGTACGGCATATCGGTATGCTTGTCCCTTTGCACTTTCACAAGCAAATGCATTGGCTCGTGTTTCCCAAGCCGTTAGGCTGTGGTAACCATCAGATCTAACAGGTTCAAAAGGACGCAGGTGATTCGCATTACGGAGAAAATAAGAAGACAGTTCAACTGCATCTTCTAAACCGATCAATGTGGAAATTGTTCGCTTTGTTTTAATTGCCATCATTTTCTCCTCCTAGAAATGTTACAATAACATGTTGATTTACCCTAACAAATCATCATTTTTAAACTCAAATCATAACATCGAATACAGTAAGCTTTTCTCATCACAACACTTCTTATGTTAGAATTAATGAGGATCATTTGCTTTTCCGTCATAAGCGGGGGTGGTATCTTTAAAGCATAAGGTAAAGACAAGGGCATGTTTCTTATGAATGCTCTCAAATTCCAAAGGAGCTGTAGCAACATTGGGGACTGGCAAAGTATGCAATGAAACTGGCGTGCTTCCATATATGAAATTTTGAAAAAGCTCACAGCAAAGATAGTTTTGTTTCTTTGCCTTTCAAGCTCAGAGCATGCTTGTTTTGCGCTACCATATCATTGCCCCCGTATAGAAATCCCAATGACCATCGCCTTGAAATGCTATATGTTACAGTGCAATCTAAAAAGTCTCTGCCATAACTCGTCAACAGCACTGTTCCCGCTAAATCAGCCACAAACTCTTGTAACAAATCAAAGAAAAGCGATGATGCAATACAAATCTTTTAAAGTTTTTTAGATATTACCGTGAACACGCTTCCATTTCTTCGCGTAAAATTTCAAGTTCTAGCCATTCTTCTTGCTTTTGTGTGCAAGTATTTTTCTTTTTTTCCAATGCCGTTGATAAACGCTCAAAACGTTCTTTATCGCGGCGATAAAGGGTTGGATCAGAGAGCTCTTGCTCAATTTTTTTGATTTCGTCCTGCAAAACAGCAATTTCTTCAGGCAATTTTTCCAATGCATAAACCTGCTTATAAGACAATTTACCTCGTGTTTTTTTCTCCCGCCCTACCAAGCTATGTTCTGTTGATGAATCCTGCTTTGAAAGCTCTCCCGCTTGAGATTTTGAAGGTGCTTTACGCTGCGATAATTCTGTTTTTTTGCGTTGTAAACGAAGAGCATGCTGGTTTTGCGCTATCATATCACTATAGCCACCCGCATACAAAACCCAATGACCATCACCTTGAGGTGCCAACATATGCGTTACAGTACGATCTAAAAAGTCTCTGTCATGACTGACCAACAATACTGTTCCCGCAAAATCAGCAATAAATTCTTGCAACAAATCCAAAGTTTCCATATCCAAATCATTGGTCGGTTCATCAAGAATCAAAAAGTTTGCAGGACGCGAAAGAAGGCGTGCAAGCATGAGGCGTGCTCTTTCTCCCCCTGAAAATTCTTTAAGGGGAGTGCGTGCTTGTTCTGGTGAAAATAAAAAGTCTTTCATATAAGAAACAACATGCCGCTCCAGCCCATTGATCACAAGAGTATCACCTCTTCCTCCCGTTAAATAATGCGCTAAAGTTTCTTCTTCATTTAAAATACGCTGCTGATCAAGCAATGCCATGGAGAGGTTATAGCCATGCCTCACCGTTCCACTATCCACGGCTTCTTGCCCAATTAATGCAGACAGGAGCGTTGTCTTTCCGATACCATTAGGTCCCACCAAACCAATTCGATCACCCCGCTGAATGCGCAAAGAGAAATCTTTCACGATCATGCGCTCACCATAGGATTTTGAAATTTTCTTTGCTTCAAGCACCAATTGCCCAGAATCATGACTTTTCGCTGCTGTCAAAAGTGCATTTCCTGGCTGCCCTTTATAGGTTTGATGACGCTGTCTTAAGTCTTTTAATTCGCCTAAGCGCCGTACGTTACGCTTACGCCGTGCGCTCACGCCATAACGCAACCATTGCTCTTCACGAGCAATTTGGCGCCCCAATTTATGCTGTTCGATGGCTTCTTCTTCCAGTGCTTTATCACGCCAATTTTCAAATTCTGAAAAACGCTTTTCCAGTCTTTTGGTTGTGCCTCGATCAAGCCATACCGTTGACCGCGTAACATTTTCTAAAAATCGCCGATCGTGGGAAATCACCACAATCGCTGAACGCAAAGAAGACAAAACAGCTTCCAGCCATTCAATAGTTGGTAAATCAAGATGATTGGTTGGTTCATCTAAGAACAAAATATCGGGTTTTGCAGCAATGGCCCGTAACAACGAAACACGCCGCTTTTCGCCTCCCGAAAGCGTTTCCAATTTTTCCGTCCCCGAAAACCCTAAATTTGTGCGAAGCATATTGATCCACTGAACATCAGATGTTTCATCCAGCCCCGCTTCCATATAAGCATTAATATCTTCAAATCCTGAACAATCCGGATTTTGTGAGACATAACGGAACGTTACTCGCGGGTGGCGAAAAATTTCGCCACCATGAGGTTCTAATATTCCTGCGGCAATTTTTAACAGGGTCGATTTTCCACAACCATTACGGCCAACCAACGCAATACGCGCCCCCTGCTCAACCGATAAAGAAGCTTGATTGAGCAAAGGTGTTGTTCCAAAATTTAAGAAAATGCGGTCAAGCCGCAGAAGCGGCACCGCCATTAACGAACGCGGCGCGGACAAGGTGCTTTATACATCACCCCTCTTGCATCACGGTAAGCACATAATTGTCTAACAGAAACTCTCTGCCCACAAGGTGCTTGGTAAACATACCCTCTACGACCACGATACGTGCACAATTGTGATGCCTGTCTTTGTTGTTTTCTTTGATTTGCAGCTGCACCTGTTACTGTTCCAGCCAAAGCACCAAATGCTGCACCGGTAAGCGCTGCTCCAGGCGTACTTCCACCAATAGCAGTTCCAGCCAAAGCACCGATTGCTGCTCCTCCTACGCCGTAACGTGCAACACGTTCATCGTTTGTAGTACAAGCGACTGAACTGAAACCAATGGCTGAAACAACGGCCACTTTAAAAATTGATTTTAACATATCAAAACCTTTCCTTCTCAAGATCAATACATATATCGTTTATGTCGGCACTTCATCACTAGGCCCCCCTCTGCCTTATTCAAAATATATTGGAAGAGCTTTATGGAATAGGCACAGACGCTAACAATATAGCTTTTCCAGAACCTAAATGGCAAGAAAAGGTTCCACAAATACGGTTAGAAAGTGTTAAAGAAGAGCCAAATGACACATTTTTGTCACAAATTTGCCATTTTACTCCCTTAAGCGTTAAACCTTTTAAATCAGAAAAACCGATAATACTAAACAAACATCCCTTAGGCAAATCATACGAACAAGGTTTTGACAAAACCGGCCAACCTTCTTCCAAACCGCTTGTCAACAACACTGAAATACCCCTTTCAGCCATCATCAACGCTTGCGTCATATGAGAAAGGCTATGATCACTTCGCTTCCCTGCCAAAGCACCGCATAAAATAAGCTTTTTAGCGCCATTTTGCAGCGCTCTTTCACATGCCAGAGCACTATCTGTCATATCTTTATCAGAAGGAAAAACTTCACGCGGAACATGACTATATTGACGTATTAAATTCTCATCTGATGAATCAAAGTCCCCTAACCACAACTCAGGCATCACATTAAGCGCTGCCGCATGACGCATACCACCATCAGCAGCAATTACCCGACTGTTTTGAATTTGATTAAGCAAACGATCAGTGATATGAACATCCCCATTTAATAATATCGTAAATGTTGTCATGCCATACTTTGCCTTTCACAAAATTTTCTTTACAGTGCATCTTTTATAAGTGAGAGTCATTTTTTATAAACAAAAAGCGTGATATAGCCAAACGAATCCCTACTCCTAATGCCTTTCTTAAAGAAACATACGATACAAAGATACAAATGCAATTTGCCAAATTACTCCGCAGAAATAATGTGCACCATGGTCCAACGCACCCCATTTTTCACCGCAATTTTCTTTTTCACTCATGCCTGTATAAAGCAACTTTCATAAGTTTAACACTTCTCCTTTCGGCTTGTCATACACCCCTTTCTCAAAATAACAGGCTTTCTTCCATTTCTTCTAAAACTATCAAAAGTGTCAACAATCACAATATCTATGTCACATTAAGCGCTCTGCAACACCCACGTATTTTACAAATGTATGGTGGCGCTTATCATAATGCAAAACTTGAACACCTTTTAGCAAAGATTGTCCGTAAACTGGCAGTTGCATCACATAGTTCTCATCAAAGCTATTCTGTAACAATTTTAAACTCAGAAACTGTAAACGCTTTTGCGCTCCCCAATGGTTCGATCTACATCACCCGTGGCATGCTGGCATTAGCCAATGATTCTTCAGAAGTTGCAGCCATTTTAGCCCATGAGATAGCACATATCAGAGCCAATCATGGCATTTTACGCCTGCAAAAAGAAGCCCAATTAAAGATGACAAATCACATGTCTTCACGTCTTCTTTCTTCTATTGGCAAAAAACTTCATAACCCTATGCAAAACAAGCAACAACTCGCGCAATTTTCCCGCAATCAAGAGCTGGAAGCTGACTCCCTTGCACTCGAAATGCTCCAACAGTCAGGATATGATCCTTTTGCTTCACCGCGCTTTCTTCAAACAATGGAAGCCTATAGTGCTTTGCGTAATATCTCTGGCACCCAAAATGCCTCTCTAGATTTTCTAGCTTCTCACCCAACTACCCCTCAACGCATTCGGCTTGCGATAGAAAAAGCGCGTAAAATCAGTAAAGGGAATAATAAAATATCCGATCATGATTCTTTTCTCAAAAGCCTTGATGGCATAATTTTTGGAGGAGGCTTTTATACAGGTTTTGTACGAGGCAACCAATTTATTCACCCACAATTGCGCATAGCTTTTTCTGTTCCAAACAATTTTACAATAGAACATTCAGCACACACTGTTTGGGCCAGTGGACCAGATAAAATTGCGATTCGTTTTGACGCTATTCCACATCCTGCTGAAATATCTGCGAGTGATTATTTGAAAAGCGGCTGGATTATCGGTCTAGATCAATCATCTATCCGCCCCATCACAATTCAAGGGCTCCGCAATCAAGAATTTATGCGTCAAGAATCCCAAAACCAAAGTTTACTTGGAGCGCGGGCCCATGCTACCAATGATCAATGGCAATTTGATGTGGTTGTCATTCCATTCAACAACCACATCTTTCGTTTTTTGACGGCCGCTCCACATAATTCTCGAAATTTTGCAGAGGTTGCCCAAAAAACGCTACAAAGCTTTCATTCTCTTTCATCTTCACAGTTAAAAAAATTGCAGCCCTTAAAAATCCGTGTTGTCCGTGTTAAACAAGGAGAAACCGTTGCCAATCTTGCAGATAAAATGCAATACACACCCTATAAAGAAAAACTCTTTCGCATCCTCAACGCCCTCTCACCAACGCAAACTTTACCCGCAGGTACAAAAGTGAAAATTATTACAGAATAAGCCTTTCTTCTCATCCGTTACAGTTTTGATTCTTTTCTGTCTGTATCACGCCCCCCCCTTAAAGCATATTCGAAAATAAAGAGGAACACTTTAAAATCCAACTTCATCATGCCTTTATAGGTCTCCGTTTGATATATATTTCCTCCAAACTAACAGCCCCCTATCTTCTTCTGTTTATCAGTAGCACTCCCAAAGAGGCATATTCCTAAACAAATATGGCCATCCCCTAAAGCTGACTTTATCATATTCTCATATGCCCCCACTTAATATATTCTCTTTCCCCCCCAAAAGCCTTTCACTGCTTATATATCGTAAGCATCTTCTGAATGAATCGTAAGGAGAGCAGAACGCAATTTTTGCAAAGCCCTAGCTTCAATTTGACGCACGCGCTCTTTCGAGATTCCTAATTTTTCACCCAAAACTTCGAGAGTCGCACCCTCTTCATTTAAGCGACGAAAGCGAATAATTTCCAACTCCCGTTCGTTGAGAATTTGCAACGCATCGTAAAGCCATTGTGTACGCCGTTGACCATCAATGACTTGCTCAATTAAAGCATCAGGAAGAGGACTCTCATCCACCAACACATCCATCTTTGCAATGGGATTATCACTGTTCTCAGAAACAGAAACACTCAAGGAATTATCAGAACTGGAAAAACGAAAATCCATGGTTTCAACATCACGCACAGAAACGCCGAGTTTTTCAGCGATTGTGCGAAAAATATCCTGTTTCGATAAAGCACTATCATCCTGCACCAGTTTTGCTCTCAAACGCCGAAGATTAAAGAAAAGTGCTTTTTGCGAAGAACTGGTTCCCCCTCGAACAATTGACCAGTTTCGCAAAATATAATCTTGAATAGAAGCGCGTATCCACCACGTTGCATATGTTGAAAAACGCACTTCCCGATCAGGTTCAAAACGTGCAGCTGCTTCCAATAGTCCCACATACCCTTCTTGTACCAAATCCCCCAATGGCATTTTGAAACGTTTAAAGCGATTAGCAATAGCAATCACTAAACGCATATGAGCCGCTGCAATTTGATGCATGGCATCATCATCACGTTTGTCTTTCCACCGCAGAGCCAAATCATGCTCTTTTTGTCGTTCAAGATAAGGTGCTTGCATAGCAGAACGCATCATATTACGTCCTAAGCTTTTGTCTGCATCGCTATAATTTTTGCTGCTTTTATAAACAGCATTTGAAAGATTACCCATAATAACCCCTTGCGATTAAATTTATCAAAATTGATTTGGCAACGACATCATTGTTCTTCGCTTAAAAAGAACGCAAAAGTTGTTAACTTCTGTAACCACTACTTTAACGTGTAATTTTATAATCGCAATTGTTTTTTTTACTGTCATGGTAAAACTTCTTGTCATAAGACACAATTTCACCTGCAAAATGCCTTTACAATATGCCTTTTAGCCTATGAAATATTTGAAAAAACTTTCTTTTCACTTTTCATGACAAAACAGCAAAAAAATAAAGTGATCATGCAAAAGAAATGCCGTTTTTTGATAACCGGTTCCGTTTCCTTTTAAATTGAAGAATTTATTTATGCTTTCAGCTTTACAATACAACTAATAAGTGTAATTTGCAAATATAAAGCATCTAAACTGAATGAAAACTGAATGAAAAAAGAATCATTCAAGTTTTAAAGGCGCAAAGAAACAGCAAAAAATGACAAGAGTGATTGAAGCAAACGCAACAAACGTGTTAAAGAAAGAGCACCATTATGAAATTATCGCAAAAAGCTTTTGACCAGTGCCACACTGAGAAAGAAAATGATCATGGATAGCAAGATTGTTCAACAGAATGAGATTCTTCAAGATGATATTCTCATTGAAAAACACGGAAGGGGTAAATTTGAAGGTTTTCGTTTTTATGCCAACAAAAACAGTACCGATCAAATAGCTGGGAAGCAAATTTCGACAGAAATAGAGAATGAGAATTTGATTCTTGCTTTTTCCAAACGCGCGACACGTTTTTGTGCTTGTGCAAATGGAGATTTTACCCTCAGTTCTGATGGAATTGTGCGCTGGATTGGTCAACCCGTAGGACAACTTGTAGCAACAGAAGATTTTTTCAAACCAAAACTGATTGTTTTAGCAGATGAACAACTCACGGGAGAATCCCGCAATAACGTTGTGAAACGATTAGAACGCTTTGTCACCTTTCATTTTGAAACGACTTTAAAACCCCTGTTTGATTTGCGCAATGCTGATAATTTAACGGATTCAACAAACAGTCTTGCTTTACAACTTTTTAACTCTTTAGGGATTTTACCACGCCGCGAAGTCTTAGACATTGTCAAAAACCTTGCACAAGAATCACGTGCCGTTCTTCGACGTCTAGGCGTGCGTTTTGGCGCTTTTCATATCTATGTTGCCGGAATGCTTAAACCTACTCCGGTTCAAGCCATTACTCTCCTGTGGAATCTTCAAAATGCGGAACAAGATCAAACTGGTTTGGGTGAAATTTTTTCAGCATTATCTGCTGGTCGAACCTCTTTGATTGTTGATCCTACCTATAACCGCCAATTTTATCAATTAGCCGGCTACCGAATCTTAGGACAACGTGCTGTACGGATTGATATTTTAGAACGTCTTGCCAATCTCATCCGTCCCGCACTTCATTGGAAACAAGGAAGTGATCCTAAACCCGATGGAGCCTATGATGGCAAAAGTTTTTTTGTTACACCAGCCATGATGTCCATTCTTGGGGCCAATGGAAACGATATGGAAGAAATCCTCAAAGGACTTGGTTATCAATCGTACAGCATAAACAATACTGTTTTTGAACAAAATCTCTTTGCACACCAAGCCTCTTCCCCTGTCAATAGGGCAATGCAAGATGTTCCTGCAGCAGAATGCGTTGGAAGTCAATGGCAAACAATAAGCGATTTAGAAACAACACGAGAAGAAAAAAATACCTCATTCCCAAACACTTTATCCTCTAGTATTGAACAACATCTCCATAAAACCAATCGCTTACCAGCAGCTGAACCTGTTGGGAATTTTGCCAAATCCCCTCGCTCTACAGAAGAAGATAAAGTTGTTTTATTATGGCATTATAAGCATCAATTTCCCCACCATGCACAAAAAAAACGTGATAAATTAGGAAATAAGTGGCAAAATAAATCGAAGAACGCTGTAAAAAAAGCGGAATACAAAAATGAAAATTCCCCTCAAGAAGCACCATCACAAGCAAAACGCTCTCATAAGTTCCACAAATCCCAAGGAAAACATGCAAATCATAAGCCCTTTCAAAAAGAAAAGCGCCTTAATCCTGATTCACCTTTTGCGAAACTAGCTGTACTACGCGATCAACTCACCAATCATAAAAACACGCACACACTTTCCTCTAAAGAGAATTAAAGTAACAAATGGAGTTTGATCTTGACCCACGTAGTAACCGACAACTGCATTCACTGCAAATATACCGATTGCGTTGAAGTCTGCCCAGTTGATTGTTTTTATGAAGGGGAAAATATGCTTGTTATTCACCCCGATGAATGCATCGATTGTGGTGTTTGCGTGCCAGAATGCCCAGCAGAAGCGATTTTACCTGATACAGAACCAGGATTAGAAAAGTGGTTAGAACTCAATCTTCATTATGCAAACAAATGGCCTAATCTAACCACCAAAAAAGATCCTCTTCCTCAAGCAAAAGAAATGGATGGTGTTCCAAATAAATTAGAAAAGTATTTTTCAGAAAATCCAGGAAGTGGCGAAGAGTAATGATAAAGTGTACACTCTCCTCCTTCAACGATTGAAAGACTTCTCTTGTAAAAATAAAAAATCCTTAAGCGAAATGATTGATTCTTTTAAATTTTGATGTTAGTGTTATTTTAACATGATCATCTTTCTAAGTATTTTTCTTTGCTTGTTATAGTAAAGCGGTGTATTTTTTTTTGATTTAAAAGTACTCGGCTTTTATGCTCACTTAATTGGTACAATATACTTGGTTAAAGAAAACTCAACCCTCAGGTTTATAACCTGTTTTCCGATACATTTGTTGATCATAAGGGAGTAAACTAAAATATGGCATCCCAACATGGAACGTCTTCCAAGACCAAAGAATTTGCAACCTCTGAATATATCGTCTACCCTACGCATGGAGTAGGACAAATTATAGCGATTGAAGATCAAGAAGTTGCAGGACATAAATTAAAGCTTTTTGTCATTCATTTCGCGAAAGATAAGATGGATGTCAAAGTCCCCATTGCAAAAGCCCTTTCCGTTGGAATGCGTAAATTATCTGCTAGTGATTCTGTTGAACGTGCCTTAAAAGTTTTACGCGGAAAAGCACGCGTTAAACGCACCATGTGGTCACGTCGTGCACAAGAATATGATGCTAAAATCAACTCAGGAGATCTTATTTGTATCGCCGAAGTGGTCCGTGATCTTTTCCGCTCTAATCTACAGCCTGAACAATCTTACTCTGAGCGCCAACTTTATACAGCTGCTCTTGAAAGAATGGCCCGTGAAATTGCGGTTATCAATAGTCTTTCTGAAACAGAAGCGATCAATCTCATAGAGATGCATCTCTCCAACAAGCCGGAACGCGAGTTTAAAACTGAGAGAGAAGAAACAGATGAAAACAGTAAAGCTGTCTACGCTGCATAATACACTCTTTCATCATAATGATGATATTTCGATAAAACCAGCGAAAAGCTGGTTTTATTTTTTAACATCCTCTCTGCCCTTAAGGACAAAGTTTCTTAACCAGCGCCAATCTATAAACAATCTAACTTTTCGACAAATTCCTCCTCCTTATTTTCTTTCTTCATAGATAACAAACTGATTAATCATCATAATCTAGCATTATTCATATTAAATTAGAATCTTGAATATGGTAAGATTTCTCATTTTAAATTGCTCTCATGTTGAAGCAATCAAATCACTTGCTTGTCAATCACAAGAGGAGCTGATCTGTGGGTAAAAACTGTATAAAAAGAGTGAGATACTGTCTCAAGCACCAAAGGATATACCAACATTGGAATCTGGCAAGATGTGTAAGGGGCGGGGGCTTGCTTTTTTATTTAAGCGTAAAGAGCATAGTGCCGTTTATACACTACACCCGAGACTTTACCATTTACCCTTCTACAAAACCATTATAACATTCAAAAACGCCGTCATAAAATGGATGCCACAAATATTGAAAAATATTCCTTTAAAAAAAGCGTGACAGTACAACATAAGCATATTTTGTATTGGGCGCTCTATTTTGCATGAGAAGCATTCCCCCCATTAAAGAACGCGATAAAAAAAACATGAACTAAAACCATCATCTCCATTCTGTAAAAGGCATTCCAAATACTTTTGAAAGCAGTAAAGCTCACTTAAAAAATAACAATAAAAATGAACGTTAGCATTGCCCTTTCAATTTCATACTTTTCCCAAATGAGGTTTCTTATTTCAGAGATTAGGAGATATACGCAATATTCTTACTCCAATCGAACACAAAAAATCTAGAATGATTCATAGAACTCTTAAAAGTCTTAATCTCTATTTCAAACAGACTTCTAAAGATTGGATATTCTCAGCAGGAATTGTCCATATATCATCTTTAATCTGATTCACGAATATGACGCAAAGGATTAATACGAACGCCTGTCAGGATAAGCAAACGCAAAGCCAATTGTGTTATGTTTTGTGTTTTACAGAGTAACTTATAAAAGGAAAGAACATCTCTCCAATCCATGGCTGGTCTATGAGTGGTTTTATGACGTTGTTTGCCTAAGAGTGCGCGTGCTTTTTTTGCTTGTAAATCAACATCCAAACCCAAAGCAACCGCATGTTTGAGACAAAGATTAAGATGCTTCAGTGCTTTATCTGCTGTTGCAGCTTTTGCATGCCAAATAGAGACAAGAATACTTCTCAGTTTGCGTAATCTCTGAAACAGGCAGACAGCCTAATTTAGGGAGAATATAAAGGCGTAAGGGTGAAAACCAATCACAAGCTTGACCATCTCCTTTTAGTTCAGCTTTACGGCTTTCAAAAGCATCTAGAGCAATATCTTTTAAGTAATGGAGATTACGCATTGCCTCACGCTTTTGTTTATCACGTTCTTTAATGAGGTCACGCCCCTCATGCAAAACAGAACACCATTAATTTGTACATTTACGGGCTTGTTTTAAAGAAACATCTCGCAAGGCACCCAAGCCCATTTCACGGCGCCGACCATGAATGGTATAACGTTAAGTCCATTGACCACCCCCATCTCTTACGTTTGTGAAGAAGCAAGCCGGCACCATCACTATATTTTCCAGCTCGTGGGTGTTGCGACAGCCCTTGGCACTTAAGACAATTCATAAGAACCATTTCTAGTCCTTTCTTATACAAATTTTATCCACACACTTATCCCGCTTATGACGTGCAAGCGAGTGGTTTTGATTGATTCTAGATAGAGAGATTTGAAAAAAGTGAATTATATATATAAATCAATATGTTGTATAGTGATTAACAGATAACAAAAAAATCATAAACTTAGGTAAGCACCACTATAAAATCATTCATAAACCAGCTATGAACTGGAAAAACGTACCGGCTTTGTAAAATACTTTGCTACCCCCACACATAACATATTTGGTTTTAAGTTTACTTATTTTTACAAGCTGTTCCCAACAAATCCCTTATATTCACAAAAATACGAAAAATATATGGAAAATTCTTAGTTCAAAAATATGAAAAGACAGCGTGATATTTATAGAAGAGTCTCATATACCTTTATCATAAAAAGCACTAAAGATTATTGAATCTGTATAGCTTTTGTCTTGTAACGGTTTTCTCTTTTCTGCTCATAAGAAAGCACGCTGATATCAGCATACACTTAACCCCAATGTTACAACAATTCTTACATTTGAAAATATTCATTATAGACATTTTTTCCTTTTTTATAGAGTTTTTACCCACATGCCAGCCCCACTTGTGACCGAAAAGCAAGTGATTGTCATTGATTCAACATAGGGAAAAATTTGAAATGAGAAAATCCTACGATAGATCTTCCATTTAAGGCGCAAAACAACAAATGATCTCTATAAATCAATGTAATGTCGATCTCTATTTTTTAAGGAGAATCACATGTCACAATATAAGTCTATAGACAAACCATTGCCTTAAATATTCTCATAAAAAACACCGTTATGCTTTATGCTTAAAGCCTTACATGGATCAACCGCCTTAAAGACGATATTTAACGGTCTAATAGGATTCTCTCTACGGTCAATAAAGATTAAGTGTGATACAAAATGATTCTATTACTGAGCTAACTTATATCAATACCCAAGCTCTTAACGAAGTCATCATAAAAGACACTGATACAAGCAATCCTTTATAGCCTCTCAAGAAAACAAGAAAATCATCTCCCACAATAGAATCATTTTTCTACAGAAAAACTTTATCCCACACATGTTTTCAAGAAAAAGTGAAAAACGCATCTTACCCAATGCATTCACTAATGAAATAAAAGAAGCTCACCACTGGAAAAGAAATAAAATGCTAAAGTTTTAACTACTAAAACGGAACGCCCACGATACATTCCCTGTTCCACATCGATAGAAGACGATGCAAGGGAACCTCAACATTCATCTTAAAGCGAAAATGCACGCCCCAAGCGTGCATTGATCGATGAAATAAAAGAAGTTCACCAATGGAAAAGAAAGAAAACGCTAAAGTTTTAACTACTAAAACGGAACGCCCACGATACATTCCCTGTTCCACATCGATAGAAGACGATGCAAGGGAACCTCAACATTCATCTTAAAGCGAAAATGCACGCCCCAAGCGTGCATTGATCGATGAAATAAAAGAAGTTCACCAATGGAAAAGAAAGAAAGCGCTCAGTCTTTAACTACTAAAACGGAACGCCCACGATACATTCCCGTTTTCAAATCAATGTGATGAGGACGACGTAATTCACCAGAATTTTTATCTTCGATATAAGTCGGCGCCTTCAGAGCATCAGCCGAACGGCGCATGCCCCTCTTCGCTGGAGAGGTTTTTCGTTTAGGTACAGCCATAAAAAGACACTCCAAATCCATTAAAACAGAAAAAGCAATGTCAAAAATGACAATGCTTCATTTAAAAACACCATAAAATTTGAAGATATTATACACTGATAAAAAAGAAGAGGCAATGTCAAAATGATCCTCCTCTTACTAAAAATGACCTTCTTATTATAAAAAATGGTGTCACAATAATCAAATGAATATCAAAAACACTGCAAAATTTGAGAATTTTATACACCAATGAAAGCTTTTTTATAAGACCTTCATTTAATTTTTATTTGGTTTCAAAAGGGATTAGCGCATACAGTAGAGATACGGATAAAAAGAGAAGTTGATTTTTAATAAAAAATGACGCCAATTTATGAAAACAAGAAAAAGTGACAATCTTTCTCTTTAAATTTCATAATTTCATTTTTGTAAAAACAAAGGAAGCAAGAATGCACGAATTTACCACCCTTCTTGCAAAACATAGAGACACCGTTGAAAAACGGCTTGATACCCTGTTAAGTGATCAAATCCAAAATGGTGAAATTTCACGCCCTAAAAACTTAATCAAAGCCATGCGCTATGGTGTGCTGAACGGTGGAAAACGCTTGCGTCCTTTTCTTGTAATTCAAAGTGCTACACTTTTTGACGTCCCTGTAGAACATTCTCTTGATGTTGCATGTGCCTTAGAATGTGTCCATTGTTATTCGCTCATTCATGATGATCTTCCCGCTATGGATAACGATACACTCCGGCGTGGAAAACCCACCGTCCATATAGCATTTGATGAAGCAACAGCAATTCTAGCAGGCAATGCCCTCTTAACATTTGCCTTTGAAATCATTGCTCATAAAGCTAGTACTTTATCTACAGATATTAGAATCAAGCTGATCACGTCCCTTGCACAATCGGCAGGACTTGGCGGTATGTTAGGTGGACAAATGCTAGACCTTGAAGCTGAAAAAAGACCGCAAGAAAGTACTGACATCATCACTCTACAACACATGAAAACAGCAGCCCTAATAAGCTTTGCTTGCCAAGCAGGCGCCATCATTGGCAATGCATCTAAAGAATTAACCGAAAAGCTTACTGATTTTGGTACCTATCTTGGTTTAGCCTTTCAATTAACTGATGACCTTCTTGATGTCACCGCCAACACGCAAACCCTAGGAAAAACGGCTGGGAAAGATAAAACGGCACAAAAAGCCACTTTTATTCGCCTTTATGGCATTAAAGAAACACAAAAAAAACGCGATGAACTGATTACAAAAGCAGAAGCACTTTTACATCCTTTTGGCACCAAAGCAAAACCGCTCCAACAAGTCGCCCGCTTTAGTGCAACACGCAAAAATTAAACTTCACCCGCCCTACTTTTACACCTTCATCTTTGTTGAATGCATAATAGACTTTTCAAAGAGACTTCAATATCGTAGGTCTGCATTATAGCTCCTATCATGAAATGGATGTGCTAAATATTGAGAGGTGTTTCATTAAAACAAGCGCGCGTGAATTGATAACACAAATACATTCTAGGCATCCTATTGTGCTTGAAAAACGCCCCCCTCATCAAAAAATGAAAGAAACAAAAACGGTAAAGCAATGCGTAATATTCAGGCTTTAAAAGATATCGCCATGGATGCTTTAAAGCCGAATAAAAAACAACCGTAAAGAAAGAAACTCGTTTCTCCTTTATATCTTTAATCTTCTAACGATAAGGTAAAAAATAAACAGAATAAATATAAAACAGAGCATTTTATAAACCCGCAAAAGACAATAAAAATGCCGATTGGCTTTGTAGCCTTATCAAAATCATCTGTTGTTCATTGCCAACCGTAGAAGTACAATGCCCTCAGTAAAGAGTCGTAATTTTTATGCCTTTCCACGCTATCTTGTTGTAAAAGATCAAATATGGTTACATTCTGTAAATTCACTCGTGTATTGTTGCTCTCTAAAAACACTTTTACAAAAGTGCTGATTGTTTAGTTTAAGCATCATTTTTTTGAAACTCGTATTTAAAATATCAGAAAAAAATGAACATAATGGCTATTTTGATTTTTATGCCACCCTCAAAGAACAAAATCTTTTAACCTAATCTACTCTGTAAACAGTCTAGTGTCCTACCGAGTAGGTTTCTCTCGTTTTCCACGCATACGATTCACTTAAACTAAAGACGCGATAAACAAGACTTAAGAATATTCACCATGCACTTCTTAAAATACTTAATGTATCAAACAGGATACCTTCACTACCCTTCAAATGACGGTATGTTACGGCATAACAGGATAAATAAAGTCATCAATTTCAATAACACGAAAAAAAAATATTATTACCGATCTCTCTTTTCTTAGCAAGAAAGATATAAAACATTTGATTTATAATGGTAATTCATGTTTTTCAACTTGAATAAGAACCCTAAATACCGTAAGATTCCTTCATTTCAAATCTGTGTATATTGAATCAATCAAAATCACTTGCTTGCACCTCACAAGCGGGAAAAGCCGTGTGGAGCAAAACATCAAAGAAAGGACTAAAAAATGCCTCTTATGAACCGGCTTAAAAGCCATGGGCTGTCCACAACATTAGGAGCTAGCAAAGTGAATGATTGTGTCGGAACGCTCCTTCAAAAGCAGAAACATTTTTATTTACAAAAGTGTGTAATAACTTCAATTTAATAATAATCATGGTCACTATACAACTTTAATTCATCACGCTCTTTATCTCGTTTATTCAATTCATCACATAAAAAGAGAATTGATAAAATTAAACAGAGAATGATCATTGCAACAGAAAGATAAAAAAAGTCCTTATTATTATATATAAAAGCGCAATCTAATTTGTGATAAGTCGTTTTTTCAACCCAAGTGCAAATTTGCTCCTTTAAGTGCAGTTTTCTTATTAAGATGAAAAGCATCATTGTAAATGAACCTATACCTGTTGCCAAAGCTGGAAAATATGTCCACCTTTTGAAGCCATAATGAACAAATATGCAACATGGATAAGAAAATGCCGCGATTATTAAGACTATTATAGCCATTTAATATCCTTCGAGAGAACTTTGCTCGTTAAATGTCATTTGTAAATTCCTCTTGGTTGCATCATGTCATATATCGTGCGGAGCTCTATGCAAAAACGTGCTATTTTTCTAGTATTTTCACTATGACCAGCGTTCATACTAGACACGAGATCAATAATTTGTGTTGTAGAACTGATGCCATTTCCGCTTGAAGAATTAAGAAATTTTTTTGCGTAATCAATCATGGGGTCAGTAGAATTCATAGACATATTATAGGCCCAAATAAAATCGCTTTCTCTCCAGTTATAGTCATAACGCAAACTGCTTATGACATTGGGTAACATTGCCCATGACATCTCCTCATTATAATCACCACGCAATAAATTAACAAAGCGTCCACATAAAACAATAAGTATGTGACGATGCCATATAATATCAAATTTTGGCGCTATATTCTGATAGCCACGACTATAGATGAAGTTTCTTGCTTGTTCTTGCTTTTGAAAATGTTCAAAAGTCTCGTATTTTTCACTGATATATTCTTCGTAAAGTTTATTGTACTGCTCTAGACTATCTACACGCGTACATCCTAACAATACAAATACAGAAAAAAGAGTTATAAATGTTATAATAGGCGTTATAGATAACGATTTCATCGCTTTACCTTTTAATGACTATAATTTGTAGAACTTAACAGATTTCTATTAAATATATCAATATGTGTTTATTTATTTTTGTTTATATCAAATTATACTTAACGATATTGCTGTTTTTAGTTTTATGATTTCTCCAAGAAGAAGGGATCATTCAAAATCCGTACAAATAGGTTTTCTTTACTATCTGAAAGTATTTTCTAACGTCAGAACATGCAGAGTTCACTCTGCAACCAAAGAGAAAATACCCTAAATAAGAATGAAAGATGTAAGAAAACATCTCAATAAGATGATGTGTATTTTAAAAAAAGCAATGGTAAAATCCGCTAACTATACCAACAATAAAATCGATCATGAGGAAATCCGATTAGGACAGGCTAGAATTGTCCTCCCGCTTATTAAACACTGCGTAGCAAGACATTTCCGAAAAATATAAGCGAAAACAGGAAAATTGTTGTGCACTATCACCATTCCTTAATAAGTATATAATCCGGTACAATCATGTTCTCTATCAGCTTCTCATCTTGCCAACAACTCTTAGCGTTCAAGAATATTCATGAGAAGCCTTTTTACTTCTTTTTTATGATTTTTACACTACGCCCACTTATAATGTACAAGAAACATGATTTTGATTAATATACATAGATTTGCAATAAGAAGAACGGACAATATTCAGCTTTCTCATTCAACATGAAAACAATGATAAGACTTATAAATCAAAGCCTTGATCCACTATAATGCCCGATGAGACATGCGTGATAATGATAAGTAAATATTCTCACAGAGCTTTTTTGAGATTTCCTTCTAAAAAAAACACTGCCAACAAGTAAATCAATAAATAAACAGCAAAAATATAAACGAGCGAGAAAAAGCCAAACATATCGACCATATACGCACTCATGTAAAAAAATACCAAGAGGCTCAATCTTCCAACGGTTGACAAGAAAGATTCATATGTAGCCCTGAAATGATCACTAATACTATCATGCAAAACAACTTCTACACGAAGATATGTATACTTAATGAGATAAAAAATCATACAGACTAAAATGATAGCAATTTCTTTTTTCGGTTCAAAAAAAGCAATGGTAAAAATCAGTGAAGCTGAAAGAAACAACAGTAAAATAAAGTTCATTCTTTCACTTAGTTTTGTAAAGAGAAAACTAGCCAAAAGCTGAGAGAACAATATCAGCGAAAATGTCACACCAAGATCAAAATAAGTGACATTAATATGATGATCTTTAAATATCCACTGCCAATACTGCGAGAATATATTGAAAAAGATCAATGAAAAATAAAAGCATAAAGAAATATAAGGAACTTTAATAAAAATAGACAACATCTCCTTAGCTTCACAAATGAGAGAATTCACTTTATTTGGTTTTTTCTCCCCCTTCAAGTCATCAAGAAAAAACAAACCAAATAGTGTTGTCATCAACATTAAAAACGCCGCGATATACCATATATATTGGCTTGAATAATCAGCAAAATATGCACCGATTAAACTGAATATAAACATGCCGATGTAATTATATTGAGAGCTCGCTCCCAGCACTTTTTTAGTCGATGTCACTTTTGCTTTTGCATATTGAACAAGTAAAGCATTATAAGCCCCCGCAATCAATGTCAGTGATAAGGCATTAAAAGATTCTGCTAAAAGAAAACCGTAAAAGCTTGTAGAAAATCCCATGAGACATAGCCATGTAGCAGCAAAAGCCGCTGCCAAAACAATCGATATTTTATAACTTTTTCTATCGGCAAAATATCCCAGAGGAATATCTGTAACCATCATAATAAAAGCCTGAAACGACTTAATGATCCCGATATCAATAAGAGTTAGCCCTTTTTCAAGCATATAAAAGACAATGAAGGCACCTGTTAAAATTCTTATACCGTTAAATAAAAATCCAAATGCTAATATACTGGTCATGCATTCCCCCAATAACACCCAAAAAGGCACCATATACATCATTTTATATCAATATAAAAAGCTTATATTTCACGACAAATAGAGCAATAACCGCTATAAGGATCTCCAATCCTATCAATTTGATACCCCGAAAAATTCTGGGAAAATGCCTAAAAAATCAATAAACAATGTTCTTTCTATAATTTGACATTTGTCAAAATCCGCTAAATATTTCACTGTCTCAAAAGCAGCCCAAAAACCAGCAACAACATTTACGGATCTATTAAAGTATTCATATCATTTTGCTTAATAGTCTTAACACACTCAAGCTCATTAATATCCTTCATAAGCTTCTCATTCTAAAACAGGCATATCATCTGGTTTTACCTAAAATAATAAGCAACCAACAACAGTATTGACCATAGCTAAAGCAGCACACAACAGCCCCCTCTTCAAATTGAAGACAGCTTGTTTAAAAAAACGACACACCCTTTTTACTTCAACCTTATGCGATTTTTACCTCAACCTTGCCCAAAGCGTGTATGAATATAATCACTCAAAAGCGCTTCAAATTCTTCAGCAATGTGATCACCCCGCAAAGTTTTTACCTTTTGTCCCTCAATAAAAACAGGAGCCGCTGGACTTTCCCCCACTCCAGGCAAAGAGATTCCAATATCCGCATGTTTTGACTCCCCCGGTCCATTGACGATACATCCCATCACAGCCACCTTCAAACTTTCAACCCCAGGATATTTTTCACGCCAAACGGGCATATTTTTGTGTAAATCCGCTTCAATTTTTTGTGCCAATTGCTGAAATACTGTCGAGGTCGTGCGACCACATCCAGGACAAGCAGCAACAACAGGCAAAAATTGTCGAAACCCCATTACTTGCAAAAGTTCTTGTGCAACTTTGACTTCTCGTGTTCGATCACCACCAGGTTCAGGGGTTAATGAAATTCGTATCGTATCACCAATCCCTTGCTGTAATAAAATGCCCAAAGCCACCGAAGAAGCTACAACCCCCTTTGTTCCCATCCCTGCTTCTGTCAAACCCAAATGGAGTGCATAATCACAACGCTCTGCCAAGGCAATATAGACAGCAATAAGATCTTGGACATCACTCACTTTAGCAGAAAGAATAATTTTATCACGTCCCAATCCTAACTCTTCTGCTAAAGCAGCCGAAAGCAAAGCCGACTGAACAACAGTTTCCCGCATCACTTCAGCCACAGATAAGGGTTTTTCTTGCTGTGCATTTTCATCCATAAGCCGTGTTAACAACGCATTATCAAGAGAACCCCAATTCACACCAATGCGAATAGGTTTATGATACCGACAAGCAATCTCTATAATTTCCGCAAATTGGCGATCTTTTTTTGCACCAAAGCCAACATTTCCAGGATTGATGCGATATTTTGCAAGCGCCTCAGCACACGCAGGATGCTCTGATAAAAGCTTATGACCAATATAATGAAAATCCCCCACCAATGGGATAAAAAAACCTAACCTCTCCAATCGCTCCCGTATTTTTGGGACAGCAGCTGCTGCTTCATCGCGATCAACAGTAATCCGAACCAATTGAGACCCAGCTTGCCAAAGAGCAGAAACCTGCGCAACAGTTGCATCAACATCCGCTGTATCTGTATTGGTCATTGACTGGACAACAATCGGGCTCTCCCCCCCAACGATCACATCACCAACAGCAACACCAACAGACCGACGACGCTCAAGTGGTTTAGATAAAGGATAGGTCGTACTCATCAAGTCCTCAAATTTTTAAAACCTGCGCTATCAATCATCGTTTATATCGACTTCCTCCGCGCTTCAAAGGACGAAAATTACACCGCCCACCAATCTTAACAGATTGCTCTCAAAAGGTTCTACCTACTAACACTGATGCAATACAATTCATAGGTGGATTCATTCTATAGACGCACCGGATAAGTTCTACTACTTCTGTTCAAGTTTATACTTCTACACTTGGTTGCTTCAAAAAGAAACTGAAACAAAACAGAGACAATACTGTATTTTTAAGTTGCATGCCGATACCTTACATCAATGTCATCACAAAACAGTGTTTTACAACACAACAGATAACGCCTAACAAAGCGCAATTTTTAAAAATGCATGAAAGACATCGCCAAATTAATCCAACATATTGATTTGTAATAATCTATTTTTTACAAATTTAAATGGCAAACCCAAATATCGTAAGATTTCCTCATTTTAAATCTTCTTAATTGAATCAATCAATGCCACTCCCTACAGCCACAAGAGAATAGATAGATAAAAATTTCTTATAAACTATTTCAAGTGCCAAAAGTTATCCCAACACTTTAAACAAACAAAAAAATGAAGACATCGCCCACCATCTTTATGAATGAACCTTACACCATTTTGTAAAAATTTTTACCTTACATCCTTAACAAACACCATCACGAAATGAACTCGAGTACATTAAAAAATGCCTCATTAAACCCAAACTCTTAACTATCATCTCACCCACGCGCGGCATGATCAATGCAACCTTTCAATTTTCAAGCCGTTATAGCAAAACCCCAAACACAATTCCAACGATCATGCAACAATTTAACATATGAAGGAGTCAATAAATGTGTCTATTTTCACCCCATAGAAAAAATGCTAAAATTAAAAAACGTATAGCACAATTAAAAAGAGAGCTGGTTCCCGTAAATTATTGGAGTTCTCAAAATGATAGCTTTGAAAACATTTCTGAGCTGTTTAACACATGGAAACAAAAAGGCCGTCACGCACTTTATCACCTCAACGAACATGCTACAGAATTAAAGAAAAAAGCGAAAGAAAATCCTAAAAAAACCCTCGCATTAGCAGCAGGAGTCGTTTTAGTAAGCTTCTTGCTGATCCGTAAAAATTAATAACACAAGCAACAACCTCCCCTTTTAATGCCCGACTCAAAACGGGCATTTTTATGGTTTACAAAATATAAACTTTACGTCTTCCTCCTAACTTTACGCCCTCTCCCAAAAGGATAAGTTTTTCATCCGCCTCATCCGTCTTTGACTTCCTCCCCACACCTCAAAGAATGGAGATTCCTACCAGTCACCGGACTGTCAACAGTCCAGCATCTCTCGGCAGGCTTCACCTGCTGACCATTTACGCGGTTCACTTTATAGGCGCGATAGACAAGCCCTGCCCTGAATACTGATCACGATATCTAAAAAACACTTAATATGTAAAGCTTGTAATGCCTTATATCACCGCTCTAAACAACGCTGTTTTACGGCATAACAGGATAATCCAACTTTTTATCTCGCAGACTCTTCCGCTGTCCACCCATGTGGTTCGTATCACCTCACCTCAAAGGACAGTGTTGCTAGAAACTACAGGCACACAGCTTTCAATATTCCATCCCTCTACTACTGAGTTACTTCAAAAGAAATAGAAACGATTAAAAATGCATGCGCTTTAATATTCTAAGGAACATTATTTTACAGCATAACAAATAAGAACTTTAAGAGCTTTAAAAGATGTATCATAACAAACCAAATAAAATCTTCCAACGTAAACAACCACTTGCTATAAGTAAATGACGCAAAAATTAAACTGAAAAAACCCAAAATTTTATCCTCCAGAATCGACCCGTTGCGAAGTATCTACATACGTAACCACGGACATCCCAGGGATGAGCTTTTCAATTCCTTCCTGCCCAGGATCTAAAGCAATCCGTACTGAAATACGTTGCGCAATTTTGATAAAATTACCAATAGTTGTATCTGTTTTTAACAATGAAAACTCTGAGCCTGTAGCAGGTGCAAAACGAACCACACGCCCTGTTAACTTTTTGTTGTTCAATGCATCAACAGAAAAAACAACCGGTTGTCCCACACGCATCTGAGAAAGTTGCGTTTCCTTATAATTAGCAATAATCCAAATATCATCAGAAATAACAGAAACCAATTGTGTCCCCGGCATAACATATTGCCCTACCCGCGCTCCAACTAATCCAATATAGCCTGTTCGAGGAGATAAAATCTTTGTGTGATCGAGATTAAGTTTTGCTAACTCAACACTCACCTTTGCTCCCGCAATTTCTGACTGTAAACTTTGCCGTTCAAGATTTAATTGTTTTTGCAATTGTCGTTTTGTTTCCAATGCCGTCAAAAGTTGTGAAAGAGGACGAGAAACAGAACTTGCCGTATCACCAAAACCTAACTTTTTACTTTCAGGGACAATATTGGAGAATGCTCGTGAACGCGCCAATTCGACTTCTGCAGCATTAATTTCGCCCTGCAAAAGCTGTGCTTGCAATTCAATACTTGCTAGTTTTGCATTTTTTGAATCGAGAATAGCCTGTGCCCGTGCAAACTGCTGACGAAAAAGAGAATCATCGAGCTCAAAGAGCAACATTCCCTTTTCAACGCGTTGATAATCTTGCACATAAATCCGCGCGATCACCCCAGAGATCTGTGAACTAACCAGCGTAACATTGCCCTTAATGGAAGCATTATCCGTTATTTGGATGTGACTCACAAAAGGAGGAAGTCTCCAAGCCCATAAAATCAGTAAAACACCCGTAATACCTGATAGGAATGCAATAATTGTAGCTTTTGATCGTAATGCTTTTATCATTTTTTGCACCCCTCTTTCTATGACATTACTCTACTTTTCTAATGCTCGCAAAGAGCATGACTTAACAATCATTGTGACAAGAAAAATAACGAATGCAATCATTGAAATATAAAAATAAAGCCTAAAAACGTCATCATAAGCAAAAATATTTGCTGTTAACTTAAATTTTTCTATCAACATAGAAGTACCCTGCTCACTCCCCAAGCCATTGGGAACAGAGACACCATAAGAAGGCGAAAACAAAGTATTCATCTCACCAGAAATAAGTGGATCAGTAACAACAATATTTTGCGTTAAAGACTCAAAGTTCTTATGGGCAAAATAAAACTGTAGGCTGCCAAAAAAAGCAGACCCCATCAATCCCCCTGTCACTTGCGTTAACAAAAAAACAGCAATAAAGCTTAAAACATAACGCGGACCTCTCTCACCAGCGAGCACAAACCCTTTGAAAAGAGCAGGCGGCAAAAACAGTGCATAACTAAAACTCACCAATCCTTGGCTCAACATCATATCTTGCGGACGCGTTAAATGGTTTACACGACTATCTAAATAAGCTCCCAGCGCCAAACAACCCAAAGATAACAAATAAAAATAATCCTCACGCCCCGCTCGTAAAAAAAAGACGCAAACAGCTCCCCCTAACAAAATACCTAGTACCACAGCAAGATACATGGGCGCCATCTCACGATTAAGCAAACCAAAAAGATTAAAAAAGCCTACGGGCAAATTTGACCGTTCTAACAAGAAAACATGAAAGATAAATAAAATAAAAACAGATTGGACCATTTCCTTACTGAAAATCCACCGGAGATCAATCAACGGTTTTTCTCTATTAAGCTCAATAATAATAGCAATAGCCAATGAGAAAATGGCAAGTGCGAGCCCCCAACCAATCCATGGTGCTTCATACCACCAATACAATATGCCAACAGACATAATCACGGCATTTAATCCAAGACCAAGAGCAATCAAACCATAGCTTATCCAATCTAACTTTTGAATCACCTTACTGCGAACAACAGGCGTTAGGGGCAAAGTATAGATACAAACCAAGCTGATGAGAACCAATCCCATTTCCAGCGCGGAAAGACTGGAAAAACCACCATGTTCCAGCAAATCAGGAGAAATCAAACGTGATAAAGGTGCCGCTAAAGCAGCATTCATATAATTCAAGCTAAGACCAATAGTAAACTTCTTTGCTGGAGCAAAAGCCTCCATCATATAAAGCAGAGCAAGCGAAGCCAAAGGTGCAGCAGCAATCCCAGCGAAAAAGCGAATAATCAATGCAGAACGCAAATCCGTAACAAAGAGCTGTAAAACACAAACCAAAACGAAGCCAAGGATTGATAATTCAGCAAAAGCGCGCAACCCAAATTGATAGCGAATTTTGATCAACATAATCGCTATACTTACATTTGGCGCCATATAAGCCGCTACCAACCATGTTGTCTCGGTCAAAGTTGCGTGAAAATCACCGGTCAGATGGACAATGTTAGACTGAACAATATTAGCCCCTAAACCATAAGCCCATTGCAAAATAAGAGAAGCCAAAATATAAACAAAGCACTTTGGCAAAGGCCCTGCAAAAACACGACCAGGACGAGGAAAAGGTTTTCCGCTCCTTTTAGCAGACACAACCGTACTCTTTTTCCCGCTCATGTCACCTTTTCCTGTCTACCCTTGCTACGCCTCTATTAACGAAGAACCATCAGCTGACAATTGCTGGAAAAAAGCCTCTATTTTATGTTTATCCTCATCACTTGCTCCCCCCTTTAACGTCGCTTGGACTTGCAAAATCTGCTGTTCTAATACATCAAAAGAAAGATGCTCTACAGCCACAACATGCTCTACCAATAAAGAGCAGCCTGAAAAGGTAATATTTGCAACACCTCCACATACAGCAAATAATTTCTCACCTAAAGAAGTGCGAACACGAACATTGCCCAACACAATACTTGCCACCAATGGCGCATGATGCGCCATAACTGTTAAAGAACCTGAAGCTGAAGGAAGAACAACAGACACGACCTGATCTGAAAACACAATTTTTTCAGGCGATACAAGCTCAAACAAAAAATGCTCTTCTCTATTGTTTTCCACAAAAGTCTCCACAATACCCGATATAAGGACTTTCCGTTTTTTTCAACGACTCGTCCTTTTTAACGACAAAATATTCATGACAGTTTTCTTCTTAATAAGAAATTTCCTACTAAGAAGCCTCTGCCATAAGACGCTTTCCTTTTTCAAGTGCTTCATCAATCGAACCAACCATATAAAAAGCAGCTTCTGGCAAATCATCATAATCGCCAGCACAAAGACCTTTAAAACCTTTGATTGTCTCTTCTAAAGGGACGAGTTTTCCCGGTGAACCAGTAAAGGCTTCCGCCACATGGAAAGGTTGCGAAAGGAAACGTTCAATTTTACGTGCCCGTCCCACCAGCAATTTGTCGTCTTCAGAAAGTTCATCCATTCCAAGAATAGCAATAATATCCTGAAGTGCCCTATAACGTTGTAAAATAGTTTGCACTTGACAAGCAACCGTATAATGCTCTTCCCCAACAATCAATGGATCCAACATACGCGAGAAAGAGTCAAGCGGATCAACCGCTGGATAGATTCCCTTTTCAGCAATAGAGCGCGAAAGAACTGTCGTTGCATCCAAATGGGCAAAAGACGTTGCGGGTGCTGGATCTGTCAAGTCATCTGCAGGAACATAAATCGCTTGAACAGAGGTAATAGAGCCTGTTTTTGTACTGGTAATACGTTCTTGCAAAGCCCCCATATCCGTTGCCAAAGTTGGCTGATACCCCACAGCAGAAGGAATACGCCCTAAAAGAGCAGACACCTCAGCTCCTGCTTGCGTGAAACGGAAAATATTATCCACAAAGAAAAGAACATCTTGTCCTTCATCACGGAAACTTTCCGCAATTGTCAATCCTGAAAGAGCCACACGCGCACGTGCTCCTGGGGGTTCATTCATTTGCCCGTAAACAAGCGCACATTTTGATCCTTCCGTTGAACCATTATTCTCTCTTGGATTCACATTCACGCGACTTTCGATCATTTCATAATAAAGATCATTTCCTTCACGCGTACGTTCTCCCACACCAGCAAATACGGAATAACCACCGTGTGCCTTTGCAATATTGTTTATAAGTTCCATAATGAGAACGGTTTTTCCAACACCAGCACCACCAAACAAGCCAATTTTACCCCCTTTAGAATAAGGAGCTAACAAATCCACGACTTTAATACCAGTGACGAGAATTTCTGAAACCGTTGATTGCTCAACATATTCAGGCGCTTCTTGGTGAATAGAACGCGTTTTAGTTGCAGGAATCGGTCCCACATTATCCACCGGCTCTCCAATCACATTCATAATACGTCCCAATGTTGCTTCTCCTACAGGAACGCTAATTTGCGTTCCTGTATCCACAACCTTTTGGCCCCGCATCAGACCATCAGTTGTATCCATAGCAATCGTACGCACAGTATTTTCACCCAAATGCTGTGCAACTTCCAACACCAAACGATTGCCTAAATTCTCTGTTTCCAAAGCATTGAGAATATTTGGCAATGCGCCTTCAAATTGCACATCAACGACAGCACCAATAACCTGCTTGATCACACCAACAGCGCCTTTTGCCTGCTCTTCTTTTTTTACAGGCGTATCTTTAGCTGCACTACGCGCAGATGCAGACGAAGCCTTAACACCCGCTTGAGATTTCGAAGCGGCTTTTTTCACGCTGGAACGAGCAACTGGTTTCTTTTTTTCACCTTTTTCTGTTCCTTTGCTTGAGGTTACTGCTTTTACCATCAATCCTTACCTTTTCCATTTAAAGCGCTTCAGCGCCCGCAATAATTTCGATCAATTCTGTCGTAATCTGTGCCTGACGCTGACGATTATAAGCCACCGTCAATTTATTAATCATTTCACCTGCATTGCGCGATGCATTGTCCATAGCCGTCATCTTTGCGCCCATTTCACCAGCAACATTTTCCAACAAAGCCCGAAAGATTTGCACTGAAAGATTGCGTGGCACAAGCGTCTCTAAAAGAGAAGCAGCATCCGGTTCATACTCATAAACAATCGATTGAGATCCCTTACTATGATCGGTTTGCTCTACAACATCTATGGCCTCAACAACTGCTTTTGGAGCAATCATTGGAATCAAACCAAAAGCTGTCGGTCGCTGATTAATGACGGAAACAAATTCAGAATAAAACAGCGTACAGACATCGAAAGCGCCATCATTGAATAAATCAACAATCCGTTGACTAATCATCACCGCCTCTGCAAAACTAATTCGCTTTACAGCATGCAAATCGATGTGATCAATTATCAAACCTTTGTAATCACGCGATAAAATATCCGCACCTTTTTTACCTACGGTAATAATTTTCACTATTTTACCAGATGCCAACAGTACTTTAATCTGTTCACGTGCACGACGAGCAATTTGCACATTAAAAGCACCACACAAACCGCGCTCAGCAGTACATACTACCAGGAGATGCACATCATCTCGCCCTGTGCCTCGCATAAGAGCAGGCGCATCAACACCATCCACATCAGCAGCGACACTGGTCAAAATATCAGCCATTCTCTTCGCATAAGGACGAGCAGACTGCGCCGCCTCTTGTGCACGATGTAACCTTGCTGCTGCAACCATCTGCATAGCTTTAGTAATCTTTTGTGTTGCTTTAACCGAAGCGATACGGTCTCTAAGATCCTTTAGTGAGGCCATTCAAGCATTCCATTAATTCATCACGAAAAATTTTTCGCATAAGTGTTAAGAACCGTCATCAACTTATCTTTCAGCTCGTCTGTTAACTGCTTTTGCTCAGCAATTGCCTTTAAGAGATCTTGATAATCACTCCGCAAAAGCACCAAAAGCCCCTGCTCAAACCGCGCAACATCAGAAACCGCTAGAGAATCAAGATAGCCATTCACACCCGCGAAAATAACCACCACCTGTTCTTCTGTTTTGAGTGGAGAAAATTGTGGCTGCTTTAAAAGCTCAGTCAAGCGTGCTCCTCGATTCAGCAGACGCTGGGTTGACGCATCCAAATCAGAGCCAAACTGCGCAAAAGCTGCCATTTCACGATATTGCGCCAATTCACCTTTAATCGAGCCGGCAACCTGTTTCATCGCCTTAATTTGTGCAGCAGAACCAACACGCGACACAGAAAGACCAACATTTACAGCGGGACGAATTCCTTGATAAAACAAATTAGTCTCCAGAAAAATTTGCCCATCCGTAATCGAAATCACATTTGTAGGAATATAGGCGGAAACATCATTTGCTTGCGTTTCAATGACTGGCAAAGCTGTCAAAGACCCAGATCCATTTTCTGCATTCAACTTCGCAGCCCGCTCTAAAAGACGCGAATGAAGATAGAAAACATCTCCCGGATAAGCTTCACGACCTGGAGGACGACGTAACAAAAGAGACATTTGACGATAAGCCACCGCCTGTTTTGACAAGTCATCATAACCGATCAAAGCATGTTGCCCATTATCACGAAAATATTCGCCCATAGCACATCCGGCAAGAGGCGCAATAAATTGCAATGGCGCTGGATCAGAAGCGGTTGCCGCCACAATAATAGAATATTCCAGTGCTCCACGTTCTTCCAAAACTTTAACGAACTGCGCCACCGTCGAACGTTTTTGACCGATAGCGACATAAATGCAATAAACTTTGTCTTGTTCTCGTCCAGCCTCTTTTTCATGAAAAGGCTTTTGGTTTAAAAATGTATCGAGCAAAATCGCTGTTTTTCCTGTCTGGCGATCACCAATCACTAATTCACGCTGCCCCCGTCCAATGGGGATGAGTGCGTCAATCGCTTTCAATCCGGTCGACATCGGTTCATGCACAGACTGACGCGGAATAATTCCAGGCGCCTTAACATCAACACGACGACGTTCTGTTGCTTTAATGGGTCCCTTACCATCGATAGGATTTCCCAATGCATCAACCACACGCCCAAGCAAAGCGGGACCCACAGGAACATCCACAATAGCACCCAATCGTTTTACACAATCCCCTTCACGGATATCGCGATCTGAGCCAAAAATGACCACACCAACATTATCAATTTCCAAATTGAGAGCCATACCGCGCACACCGTTTGGAAAAGCAACCATTTCCCCTGCTTGGACATTATCCAAACCATAAACGCGGGCGATACCATCCCCAACAGAGAGAACCCAACCAATTTCTGAAACCTCAGCCTTTTGGTCAAAGTTTTTGATTTGCTCTTTTAGAATTTTTGAAATTTCAGATGGTCTAATATCCATCAGCTGACCTCTTTTTTCAATGCAAGCTTAAGCGAAGACAATTTTGTTAGAAGGGACGTATCAATTTGAGACGCCCCCACACGAACGATTAATCCACCAAGAATCGTTGGATCCACAATGATGTGTAGCAAAACTTTTCCCCCGACGACACTTTCCAAAGCCTCACACAATTCTTGTCTTTGTTGAGAACTTAAGGAGCGCGCAGAAATAATTTGTGCTGTTACTTGATTACGAGCGCGTGCAACACAACGTTGAAAAGCATGTAAAATACCAAATACGGCACTAAGCCTACGGTTTGCTGCAATAACGCATAAAAAATCACCAATAACCTGTCCTGCGTTTTTATCAGCAAATTTGATGTTTTCACAAATAGATTGCATCACCTTAATTTGCTCTTTGACTGAAAAGAATGGACTGAGCACAAAGCGTTTTAAATCTTCATTTTGCTCCAAGACAAGCAAAATTTTTTCCACTGCCTTTTCAACTTTTTCAACGTTCCCCGCTTCTTGAACGCAATCAAAAAGCGCTTGCGCATAGCGTTGATCTACCAACGGCAGCGGTATGAGAGAAAATGAATCCGACACGAAATACCGCCTCTTTCCCTTGAGCGACTCTCTGATAGTTATCAGATGAAATGAAACAGACACTCTCTATTTTAAGAATCTTCTTCTTAAAACTTAGAACAAAAATCATTTGGTTTCTAGCATAGACATAACTGACTCGCAACACCACAAATCGCTGCTTTTTAAAAATTTTAATAAAATATTCAAAATATTTTTAAAAAGCATTTTTTTAGATATACAGGATGGCATCATAGTTTTTTTATGCCTCTTTTTGACATTCTCTGAGCGATTTTTTTCACTCTCTTTAATTTTACTCCCAATGCTCTTTCCACCCCCAAAAAACGGTTCTTCCTTAACATTAAAGATCAGCCTCTTATCACCATAAGAGCTTTCGCGAGAAGCAACTATGCATTGCCTCACACTTTTGTTTATTGCGTTCTAGAATGGGATTACATCCCTCACGAGAACAGCACGCCATTGGGTTGCAATTTAACAGGCTTGTTTTAAAGAGACATCTCTCAAAGCTCCCAAGCCCATTTATGACAGCACCCATAAATGGTATAACAGTAAATCCATTGAGCCCCCATCTTTACGCTTATGAAGAAACAAGCGTTCCCCACACCACACACTTTGCCCAGTTCCCAATATTGCGACAGCCCTTGGCATTAGAGACGATTCATAAGAAGCACTTTTACTCCTTATCTTCTATAGTTTCACTCCACATACTCAATTCCCGCTTGTTATGTACAAGCGAATAATTTTGATTGATTTAACATACACAGGTTTGAAACGAGAGAAGCTTACGATATTCGAAACTCTCATTCAACATACAAAACAATGCATTATCCTTATAAACAAGACTGCGACTGCGACTGCGACTGCGACTGCGACTGCGACTGCGACTGCGACTGCGACTGCGACTGCGACTGCGACTG